>JBLINS010000051.1:0-14691 GCA_047639455.1 Candidatus Omnitrophota bacterium | reverse complement strand
CTGCCATTTTTCTTGCAATTTGAAAGCTGAATTATGTGCCAGCACTCATATTGAATGTTGAATTATGGAGCGTTGCATCCACATTAGAGCAAGCAGGAGCAGCGCTTAAGGCTGTCAAAGGATAAGCGGTTACCCCTGTATCACCGTCATATGGGCATAATAACGAGCTATAGGTTCCTTTAATATACGCATCTAATTGAGCTTCTGATGGTGAGGCTGTGGGAGCCAAGTTGTTCACCAAAGCAGTTTGTTCTTTAGCTGAGTCTATTGTACGCAAGTTATTAATACAAGCATTGGTTCTAGCTGTACGACGTGCTTGTACGAAGTTAGGAATAGCAATTGAGGCCAAAAGACCAATAATCGCAACAACGATCATGATTTCGACCAATGTGAAACCTTTATTATTTTCATTATGAATACGCATGTCATTCTCCTCTGGGTTTAGAGGATCAAAACAAGAAATTTTTGAATTTTGCTACAAGGCGGTGAATAATTGGCTAGGGAGGAATAATTTCCAATAATAATAGCGGTTAATCCCTAAGTCCACCATGCAACTAGATTCGATTCAATTCCTGTTAAAGATCCTGCTGTTTCTACTTACGAATATACACAACATGTCATGGTTTGTCAAGTTTATCTATTATATTTTATTAATTACATATTCTATTCAATTCTATCGTTATTTCAATAAATTAATGATATTTAAATATAAATCTGCTTAATTCCGTTTAATTAAGTATAAATTTTTAATATTACTGCTAGCTAACCATATTTACCATTTGGAACATGGGCATGAACATGGCGATGACTATACCGCCAATGACTATGCCCAAAAAGGCAATCACTAGAGGCTCTATCATACTTGTGAGTCCTGCAACCGCAGCATCAACCTGATCATCGTAAAAGTCGGCCACTTTACTCAGCATTTTCTCCAACTCGCCTGACGTTTCACCAACAGCTATCATACGCACGACCATGGGAGGAAAAACTTTAGATTCACTTAAAGGGTCTGAAATTTGCCTACCCTCTTTAACCGCTTTGCTCGTGGCATTAATGGCATTTTCCAAAACCTTATTTCCTGAAGTTTTGGCTACAATTTCTAAAGCTCTGAGTATAGAAACGCCACTTTTGAGCAAAGTCCCCAAAGTACGCGCAAACTTGCTAACAGCCACTTTGCGGATAAGCACACCAAAAACTGGTAGATTTAATTTGATTCTGTCCAAAATCAGAGTCCCTGAAGGGGTTTTTGCAAAATACTTAAAGGCCATGCTAAAGGCTATGCCCAAGCCTACAATGACAAAAAAATGATGGTTCAGATAATCTGACATCGCTATTAATACTTTGGTGGGCGTAGGCAAATCAATACCAAAGCCAGAATACATGTCCACAAATACAGGTATCACCTTAATAATCATTAATGCCGTAATAGCTACGGCCATAGTCATCACCACGATTGGGTAAACCATGGCAGATTTAACTTGCCGCGCAATTTTTTCTGTTTTTTCCAAATAAACGGCAACTGAATCCAAAATTTCATCCAAATTACCGGATTCCTCACCCGCACGCACAATGTGGATAAAAAATTCAGAAAAGACCGTTGGGTATGCGTTCATAGCGCTGTAAATACTCGAACCCGAAGCTACTTTTTTAGCCACATCGGTTAATATTTCTTTAAAACGCGCATGGTCGCTTTGTTCAGCAACAATTTCTAGAGATTGCAATATAGGAATGCCAGCAGAAATCATCGTGGCCAATTGTCTGGCGAATATAACCACATCAGACAAAGGTACCTTATTAGATTTGAACAAAGAACCGCCACTACTCGCTTTCTTTTTTGAAGCAGACTCATTCATAGAAAGCGGTATCATATTCTGAGCACGCAAGGTCTCTATTAAAGTATTCTTATCTGGCGATGCCAGCTTACCTTTAACGGTTTTGCCTTCAGCATCTTTGGCTACATAATCATATATTGGCATAGCTTCTATTCCCTTATAAATTAATCGATTGTTGTGACTCGCAAGACTTCTTCGACAGAGATAATACCTTGAGCAAATTTCAACAAGGCGTCTGTGCGCAATGTCAGCATGCCTCGAGTCATAGCATATTGTTTGACTTCATCAGCCGATGTATTGCCATTAATCATGTCCTGCATTTCAGCATCCACCAGCAATGTTTCCGTGATGCATACTCGGCCTTTATAGCCCGTTCGGCCACAGCGAGAGCAACCACGGCCCTTACTGTATTGAGGTTTATCTATGAGCATAGCTACAGTAGTATCAAATCCTAGAGCAAGTAATTCTTCAGCGCTCATTTCAACAGGAGTTTTGCAATGCTCACATATCTGGCGGCATAACCTTTGCGCTGCAACCAAAGTTAAACTAGAGGCGATCAAAAAAGACTCTATGCCCATATCACGCAGGCGCACAACAGCGCCTGCAGCGTCATTGGTATGCAATGTACTCAAAACTGTTTGGCCAGTTAAAGACGCCTTGACCGCAATATCAGCGGTTTCAGCATCCCGAATTTCGCCTATCATCACCACATCCGGACTTTGTCTCAAAATAGATCTAAGGGCAGCCGCGAAGGTCATACCAATATCCGCCTTGGCTTGTACTTGTGATATACCTTTAACCTGATACTCAATTGGGTCTTCGACTGTAATGATATTACGTTCAACCGTATTCAATTCATTCAGAATTGAATAAAGCGTGGTGGACTTTCCGCTTCCCGTAGGTCCAGTGACAATAATCATGCCAAACGGGCGTTTAAGTGCTTCTTTAAAGCGGTCTAAGTTATTTTGAGAAAAATTCAAATCAGCTAATCCAACCTTTAAATTAGATTTATCCAGTGAACGCATAACAATTTTGCCGCCCCAATAAACAGGCAGTATAGAAACACGATAATCAATTTCTTTTTCGCCGATTTGCATTTTAAAACGGCCATCCTGCGGAATGCGCGATTCCGTGATATCCAAATTAGCCATGATTTTGATACGAGCTAATAAAGCTCCTTTTTGTTTGATGGGTATTGATAAAACTTCGGCCAATTGTCCATCGACACGATAGCGAATTCTAATTCGCTTTTCAAAAGGCTCAATATGTATGTCGCTGGCACCTCGATTACAAGAATCCATCAGAATCAAATCCACGATTTGGACAATGGGCGCCAATTCGCCACCCTCTTCATGAGCAAACGTCGCATTATCCTGCCATCCCAAGTCCTCTTCGTTTGAATCCATGCTTGCGTCAATCTCATCTTCATCGGGATAAACCTTTTTTAATGCCGCTTCAATTTCTTCTTCCGCTGCCATGCCTGGCTTGATTTCAATACCTAAGGAAATCTTCGCATCCTCCAAAGCCTCAATATTCATCGGGTCTCCCATAATCAAATAGGTTGACCCATTAGAATCAATGCAAAGTGCCGTATAAAGTAAGGCTAATTTTTTTGGGAATTTATTATTCAGTTGGCTAGCAATGTCGGGCTTGGATAGTTCAAAAAAGGGAACCTCAGCCGCTTTAGCTAAACACTCCATCAACTTATTGGTATTAATCAAATCCAAATTCAATAATGCTTGGCCCAAGGGCATATGTTTATTGGTGCTCATAGCGACAGCCTCATCGAGGCTTTGGTCCATTAACCCAGCTTCTTTTAATGCGGCTAATAATTTGCTTTGATCAGGTTCAAACATCACACTTCCGCCTCTTCATTGTCTTCAAACCCATTTGTATCTTCAACGGCGTCATGATCTTTGTCGGGCGTTGATACCCGCACACCTTCATCTAAAGACGTGATCCCATCCGCAAATCTTTGCATAGCACTCTCACGCAAAGTAATCATGCCTTGTTCTCGAGCTTTGGTCTTAATCAGCCCCTCACCACATTTTTGTATAATCAAGTCACGAATCTCAGGCGTAATAACTAATATTTCTGCTATGGATATGCGGCCCTTATAACCCGTTTGACGACATTCAGCGCAACCCTTAGCTTTATATGTAGATAATTTCGTAACTGTTTTCTGCATACCAAATTCATATGCCTTATCCAGATCAAAGTCATAGGGTTCGCGACAAGCCTCACATAATTTGCGCAATAAACGTTGTGAGCCGACCATTAATAAGGATGCAGTTAATAAAAATGGTTCTATGCCCATATTAATTAAACGTGTGATGGATCCGGCTGCTGAATTAGTATGCAAAGTGCTTAAGACCAAATGGCCCGTGAGCGCTGCTTTAACACCAATCTCCATGGTTTCTTTATCACGAATTTCTCCAATCATCACCACGTCAGGGTCTTGCCTAAGTATTGAGCGCAATGAGCTCTTAAAATCCAATCC
Organism: Candidatus Omnitrophota bacterium; assembly: GCA_047639455.1. Classification (GTDB taxonomy): domain Bacteria; phylum Omnitrophota; class Gorgyraeia; order 2-02-FULL-51-18; family JAGOUK01; genus JBLINS01. Next base: position 10,359 of record JBLINS010000051.1, on the reverse strand, counting down.
AGCCTCAGCTTTAACGTTAACTTGATTAACTCCATCCATATGAAACTCCACTGGATCTTCAACAGTTACCAAATTCTTTTCAATACCATCCACGTAATTGAGCATAGAGTACAAAGTCGTTGACTTGCCAGAGCCTGTGGGTCCACATATCAAAACCATGCCATAGGGGTTTTTGACACAAGCTCGCATGCGCTCCAAATCCTCCATGCCAAAGCCCAAATGATTCAAATTGAGCTTAACCTCACCTGGATCCAAAATACGCAGACAAGCTTTCTCGCCATAAAATGTAGGCAATGTTGATAGCCTAAACTCCACCCATCGATCATTAATCATTAAGCGCACGCGACCATCCTGAGGTAATCGTTGCTCAGAAATATCCAAATTTGACATGATTTTTAAGCGCGAAATCACGCCTTGACGCATGGATTTGGGTGGGTGCGGACCGTCTTGCAACATGCCATCAACTCTGAATCGCACAACCAATTCATCCAAGCCTGGTTCGATGAAGATATCGCTAGCCTTGCGCGAAACCCCATCTTTTAATAGGCTATTCACCAAGCGTACGACGGGTTCCTGATCCGTCAGCGACAAAAGAATGGACTTGTCAATTTGGTCCGACTCACCATTATTGGAGTCGATAAGCGAAACATCACCGCCCCCCATATTTTTAAGAATATCTTTTAATTCACTTTCATAATTATTGCCATATATAGTTGCTATGCTGTCACGAATGTCCTCAATAGATGCCAAAACAGGAGCTACCGTTTGCCCAGCTAACAAACCCTCAATTTCTCGGAGGGTGTCTTCATTCCACGGTTCAACACAGGCAAGAGTTAAAGAACTATTTGTTTGATAAATCGGCACGCATAATAAATTATTAGCAACGTCAGAGGGTATCATCTCAGTCAAAATCGGATCAATTGTGCATCTCCATGGCCTAACGGGTACAAAATCAGATAATTCAGCCAAATTCTCCAAAAGTACAGAGGGCTCAATATTCTCAAATTCATTAAGCTTTTCCCAAACGCATTCTCCGGCTTGAGTAGCTTCTTTGGTCTTAGACACACCCTCAGCCGTCAATAAACCTTTGTCGATTAATTTCTGTAACAAATCGTCATTGTTCATAAATCACTCTATATCGATCCTGGTCGACGAACTTCATAATGCAACTCAATTGTGCGCATGATTTCTGTATAGGTTGTGATTAATGGGTCAACCGCACATCCCGTTTCTTCTTCAAGTTTGATTATAGCTTCTTCATTCAATGGGTCTGACATGGCCACTGTGATCCGCTCTCCAAATTTATCCAAACCCACCAAGCTATACCGAGTCGCCATTTCTTTAGGTATGAGTCGAATGACTTCCTCTGAAGACTGATAAGTGCTCGTTTGAATATAGGCGAATTTATACTGGTCGATTAATGCTCCCACAATAGATTCTTCGGTTGTATAACCCCAACTAATTAAGATTTCGCCCAATAAGCCACTATTCTTTTTTTGGTCAGCTAATGCCAATTCCAATTGCTCAGCCGTGATGACGCTTCGCTCAACCAGAAGCTCTCCCAAACGTTTATAATTAGTGCGCTTTTTCATGACCGGCTAAAGCGATCCGCGTCCCGTTAAATCCATCAACTCTTCAATATTTGAGGAATGCTTTAAAACGTCTTCCATTTTGGCTTTGCCGGCTAAAATCAAATCTGCCAAACTTTGATTCATGCTTTGCATGCCCGCTTGCCTGCCTGTTTGCAAGGCTGAATAAATTTGATGAACTTTTTCATCCCGAATCATGGATCTAACCGCAGAGTTAGCAATTAGGGTTTCGTGAACCAGCTGCCGACCACCACCTATGGCAGGAACCAGGCGCTGAGCAATCACAGCATTCAAAACAAAGGACAATTGTGTTCGCACTTGTTGTTGTTTATGTTCTGGAAAAACATCAATAATACGGTTGATTGTCGAAATCGAGTCCGAGGTATGCAATGTGGCCATGACTAAATGGCCCGTTTCAGCAACTGCCAATGCCGTCTCTATGGTTTCGGGGTCACGCATCTCACCGATTAAAACCACATCGGGATCTTGTCTCAAAACATAACGCAGAGCGCCATAAAAAGAATCTGTATCTCGACCAATTTCTCGCTGATCAATTTTGGCCTTGTTATTGGTGAATACAAATTCAATCGGGTCTTCAATCGTGATGATGTGACAAGCCTTGGTTGCATTAATATGTTCAACCATGGCAGCCAATGTTGTTGTTTTTCCACTGCCCGTAGCACCCGTCACCAAAACCAAACCATTGGGTGCATCCGCAAACTTCTTTAACTGGTCGCCGGGCAAACCGCATTGCTCAAAACTCCATATCTCACTAGGTAATATACGTAGAGCCACCCCAATTTGACCCTTTTGAATAAATAAATTCACTCGAAAAGAACCTATTTCTTGATCATGAAATGAGAAGTCATATTCCCGCTTTTCAGTAAATACAGCCATACGTTCTGGCGACAATACCTCACCCATTAACGATCTAATGGCAGCGTCATCCGTGACAGCAAAATCTGTATCAATAAGCTCTGAATCAACTCGTATTTTGGGGACTAAATCGGCCCCAAAATGAATATCAGATGCACCTTTATCTATTGCGTATTTGATAATGTCATATAAGTTCATTTTTCTTCTCCTATTGCCTTCTGCTTATAAATATATACTATAGTCAACCAAAATTCAATATTACATAGAAATATAGTATATCCACCTATTTTCGCTTAACGCATCGACATTACGAGAAGCGTAGCGATAACCAACGTCATTACGAGGAGTGAAACGATGACGGCCGTCATTGCGAGAAGTGAAATGATGGTGGTCGTCATTACGAGGAGTGAAACGATGGTGGCCGTCATTGCGAGGCCGTTTTTTGGCCGCGGCAATCTTAACTTACTAATAAAGTAAATAAATGGTTCTTATGTGTTGGGTTAAGCCATGAGATTGCCACGTTGAGTAGCCGATGAGTGCGGTTGCGACTAATAAGGATCAATGCTTCGCACGCCGGCGAAACCACGAAGCAGGTTCCATGTGCAATAATGAGATGTGAGCCGACACAGCCCATGTTACGAACGCCGTCGAGTCAGAGAGACTGCAAAGGGCATTGCCCTACAAACCCGTGTAACTGGATCCAAGTGCCGCAATGAAATTATGTTTTCAAAATTACGTGGCGTGAGCGACCGACGAATAAGGAGGTCTTGCTTGCGAGCGGGTGTGAGATGGTGAGCACCCTTAGTTTTACGAATTGAATACTTACGTAATGTGTCGATGAATGCTAAGAGAAAATAATGCGCTAGCACTACTAGGTAATGCGATTTATTAAAGGGTGGGTTACCAAATTATTTGGTTACGAGGATCGTTCCAATTTTGATTCATTTGCGGCTGTTGCTGCATTTGTAGGTTTTGATTCCACTGTTGTTGTGGCATCATCATTTGATTATTCATCCCCCGACCCATCATCATATTACGTCTATCGGCATTAATCGTTTGCATGCTAGGTTGTTGAAAGTTTTGTTGTTGTTGCATTTGATTATTGAATTGACCCATTCCTTGGTTATTATTCCAAGACTGGTTCATTTGAGGCTGTGTTTGAAAGTTTTGTTGCTGATTCCAATTTTGTTGTTGCATCATCTGATTATTCATTCCACGTTGACCCATCATCATATTGCGCCGATCGGCATTAATAGGTTGCATGAACATAACTGGTTTTATATTATCAATGGGCTTATTGGCGTTTATCTTAGCAGCTTTAGCCATGGCGCCATTCAAATTATCACGCACGTCTTCAGCTCTTTGTCTCAAATCTTTAAGTTTGCCGGCTGCATTACGATTCCTTTGCTTGGCCTGCTCCATAACTTGATTATTAGTTTGACGGGCATTGTCTAAGGCGATTTCGGCACGGCGTCTGCCAGCGTCAATTTGATTGGCAGATGCTTCCATTACGGCAGCCGTTTGAATTATACCTTGCTCCAATTGATTCACATCATTTTGCATGCGCATGATTTGATCCTGCAAATCTCGTACTTCCCTCTCACGCACCATGATTTGACCAGCAGGTGGTGTGATTGGATCTTGAATTGGAGCGATGTTTTTACCTGGAGTTTTTTTAGCTAAAGCGACCGTATTCATAAACATGGGATTTTGATTCATATTCGCATTCCACTGACCACCACCCGGTTGATTCCACATAGGTTGTTGTGGCACAAATTGTTGCTGCATAATAGGCTGTTGTTGTGCAAATTGCTGTTGCATCATAGGCTGTTGCTGCGCACTTTGCATTGCCCTGGAATTCATCCTTGCGGTCGAACTATTCTGACCCGAGGGATTCTTAACCAATGCAATCACACCCAATCCAACAACAAGGACAATCGCGCCAATAATCAATGAAGTCTTAGTATCCAATGCCTTGATTTTAGCAACTAAGCGTTTGGCTTCATCGGACACAATATTTAGCTTGATAGCGGCTTGAGCAGCTGTTCGCTTGACAGTGCTCGTTGGCGTAGCTACTTTAGCAGTAACAGCCGCTTTGAACGCCGACTTAGCCGCAGCAGGCTTGCTAGCAATACTAGACTTAGTAGTCTTGCTTGTTTTCTTAACGATTTTTTTAGTGGTTTTTTTAGTAGCCATTTTTCATTTATTGATCAAAATATTCAAAGTTAACTGAAGTTCACTTATCCAAAAACAAAGTTTTTTAACCTATATTTTTTAACTGAACTCACCTAATAATCATGGTAGTATAATCCAAATATTAGCAAAATACTAGTATATATAGCAATTATAATGCAAATATATGCACAATTTATAGCCGCACCTTTCGATTTTGAAGGTCGTCCAATACAAATTAGGTATAAGTATGAAATTAAGTAAAAAAACTAAGTATGGCCTTGGCTATTGCGCTCTTTTAGGTATGAGCATACCTTGGTATTGGCCGAGCAATGTGTTGCGGCCTTTTATTCTTGGCTTACCCGTTTGGACTATTGTCTCTTTGCTATTCACCTTAATGTTAGCCATTTATACAGCTTGGGGTGTTAATGAATTTTGGCCCAGTGACAGCACGGACTGAAGCATGCCTTTAATTATTTTCTCACTCTACCTCATGTGCCTTATTTATTTAGCGGTATTGGGCCAAAAGTCCAAAGTCTCAAATACACCTAAAGATTTCTATTTAGCGAATTCCTCTCTGGGCGTATTGGTCTTATTCGCAACTATTTTTGCTTCCCTATATAGCGGCAATACCATGATTGCCTTTCCAGCCAAAGCCTATCGCATGGGATATGCCTATACTATGTGCGTGACATTTATGGTTGTGATGATTTCTGTACAACTTTTATACGCCCCGGCTCTAAGGCGCATTTCCCAAAAACACAATTTCATAACCCCATCGGACTGGATATTGCATCGTTACAAAGACATGCGCTTAACGCTTGTTGTGGCGGCCGTTTTTACCTTCGCTTTATTGAATTATTTGCTGGCGCAACTCATTGCCGTAGGTCATGCTTTCTCTGGCTTAACCGGTGGCCAAATCCCCTATGCTTTTGGCGTCTTTTTCTTGGCTATCATTATAGTTTTATACGAGACCATAGGTGGTATGCGTGCTGTAGCCTGGACGGACATTTTGCAAGGCTTATTAATGATCTTTGGCATTACTTTGCTCGGTTTTTACATATTAAGTCTGCGCACAGAACTCCACGCCCTGCCTATCGAAATCCTAGCTGTTGATCCACTAAAGGTCTATCCTCCCGACGGCCACACAATCAGGCTCTGGGTCAGTACCGTTATCATCATGGGTATAGGCGGCGCCTTATTCCCTCAAGGCATACAAAGAATCTACGCCGCCAAATCAATACTAAACCTTAAAAAAGCCCTGCTTGTTCTACTCTTCACGCCTTTCATTATGACATTCTTTGCTTATTTAATTGGCCTATTCGGCATACCCCTTTTTCCTGGGCTAGAAGGTTTTGAGTCTGACGAAATCATGTCACTGGTCATGCGCGAATTATCTAAAGATGGCTTCATTATTGAATTCGGAGTCGCCATATTAATGGTTGGCATATTGGCCGCGATGATGTCCACGGCGGATTCAATATTACTTAGCCTTTCTTCCATACTGGTATTAGACTTTTATGCCAAGACCAATAAAACCAAAGTCTCTGAAGAAAAATTATTACATATGGGTAAGGTGGCCTCTTGGGTTGTGATAGCGATCTTAGCGTTTATAGCCTTGAATTCTCACATAACACTTTGGCGCTTAATTGAAATAAAAATTGAATATTCTATACAAATTGCTCCAGCCTTTATTCTTGGTTTATACTGGAAGCAATTAAGCGCCAAACCAGCATTGCAGGGAATTATTATTGGCATAGCCATCACTACATTGGGTTTATTATCCAGCACTGGCAAATGGTGGGGCATTCACCCGGGGCTTGTGGGCTTAATCATTAATTTAGCTATTTGCTATTGGGGTACTACTAAACAATCTTTGAGTCAAAAAGTCATTACAAAGAATACATAATCAGTCATTCAATACGAACACGGGACCAGGTCCCAGAGGGACAGGTCCCGTCGGTGGTGTTTTTCCACCGGACCTGTCCCTCTGGGACCTGGTCCCGTAAGCGAATTAGGAGAAAAAAAATGAAAGTTTTATTAGTCGAAGATGATGCTGTGAATATGAATTTATTAGTTGAATTGATGCGCAAATGGGGTCATGAATCTCACATAGCCAAGAATGGTTTGCAGGCCATTATCAAAGTTGGTCGAGAAGATTATGATTTAATCTTAATGGACTTATTCATGCCAATTATGGGTGGGTTGGATGCAACGGAAATCATTCGCAAAGAATGGCAGCGCACCACACCAATTATTGCAGTCACGGCAGCATCCTTCATCACAGACAAAGCCATGTGTTATGCGGCTGGTATAAACGAATTCATCTCCAAGCCTTTTGATGCGCAAAAATTACAAGCATTAGTTAATGAATGGGGTGTTAAAAAGGTCGACCTTATTGCAAACTAGTTTTAGAACTTTGTGTTCTCAAGGTGTGAATTACATCTTTAGATAAGGAATAATCTTCTGGGTTGGCTTTGAATTTGCGCAGGCAAGGTTTGCAGCAAAGGGTGTATTGAACGCCCTCAAACTCCACTTTTCTTTTGCGCTTATTCTGCCTGTTCATAATGGGACATATTTCATTCTGCAAAAGCAATACATGCGTTTCGCTAACAATTGGATCTACTTGCATCAAGTCGAGCATATCAGCATTAGCCATAATCGTTACACTTAGGCAAAATAAACTTAATATTAAAACACGAACACGGGACCAGGTCCCGTCGGTGATGCTTTTCCACCGGACCCGTCCCCCTGGGACTTGGTCCCGTAAGCTAACTTTTTTATATGGCTGCATTATTAGCAATGGCAATTGTGCCACAACCAATGCGACCACCAGCATTGCCTAAAGGTTGGGCAAAGTCATCCATTTTTTCATGCAATATCACAGCACGGCCGGCTACATTAAATTTGCCATGCGTGATGCTAATGCCTGGAACAAATAATTTGAGCACACCTTGACCACTAGGTTGCACTTGAATATTACCTAAGTCTCCCGCATGCGCCATGGTAACTCCTTGTCTAGGCGTGAAACCATGCTCAGCGCCCATGGGATTATAATGACCGCCGGCAGCCAAGCCCTTCTTATGGCATGAGCCAAATTCATGTATATGAATACCATGAAAGCCAGGCTTAGCATTGGCCACAGAAATTGTGATGTCCAATCCATTATTCATTTCTTGCATATAAGCCATGCCCGTTAAAGGCGATCCCATACCCGTACCCAATATTTCGGCCTCTGCCCTATCAGCCAAAGCCAATTCAACCTTAAAAAATAAAACCAAAACGATACACATCGCAATAAAATATTGTCTTTTCATGTCAAATATCCTCCAAATATTAAACGCTAGTTTAGCATGTGTAATGGACTTAATAATAGGGGTTAATCAATATGCTGCGGTGTCGGTATAGATCGATGCCCATGGCGTCATTCGAATTATGTCAGGATAACCCGTCCGTCATTGTGAGGAGCGTTAGCGACGTGACAATCTCACAGCAAGAGTCTCTTCTGGGGGATCCCTGCCTGCCGGCAGCCAGGATTACACCGTATGCTCCGCGCGGCTCATGGTGACGAGTGCAAAATAAAATCAAATTAGGCGCTCGTTGTCGCCTATGAGAGAAGTTGAATACGTCATTGTGAGGCCGTTTTCTGGCCGCGACAATTTCACAGCAAAAGACTTTGCTGGGAGATCCTCACGTCGCTTGCTACGCGCTCCTCAGGATGACGTGCGCGATGACGGAATATTACGACGCAGGAGCTTAGTTTAATGGAAGTGGGTTGGGATGAAGCGCTATCAAGTGTTGCGCACAAATATTGTCAATTAGCCAAATGTTTAATATACGAAAAAAGCACTAACTATAGCTCAATAAAGCCATGCTAATTTTACTCAGCTTATTTCCAGCTGATATGAACAAAAACCAGAGGAACTACCTTATTCGTTGGGCAGTCTGCGGTGGAGCTTTAAGCGCGTGAGCGGCATATGCTTCTTATCTTCTGCCTTTTCTTCTGATTTAAATTTGGGTAAGGCTGGCCTGACGCGCAGTCTAGATAATACTCGAGCTCTCTTCTTGGGGTTCATAAGCACTCCTAACATGTTTAATAATTAACATTACTAACTATCTACATATAAGAGTATGCATTACAGATTATAATAAGTCAATAGCATGCTATAATTTCAATATTATTCCTAAATGGCCTTATATTTAGCACACGGGACCAGGTCCCGTAGGTTCATAGAATTCAAGATTAAGTAATATATTAATTATTTAAGTTCATTTATGGGTTCCATGGCCTTACGAGAGGCCCATGTTATCCATGATCTGGGAAAATACCTGAATAGGAGATTTACCCCCAATTTGGGCAAAAAACCAGGTATTTCTAGCACCTTACCCTTAAGCATGGCTTGATATCCAGCCTTAGCGACTGCATCCGCCGAAGCGGCTTTGATGCGGAATGACTGGGTATGGCTAACGCCGGCAACATCCCCAAATTCAGTATCCGTTAATCCGGGACAGAGAGCAGTCACCGTAATGCCGCTATCTTTAAGCTCATTGGCAATGGCCTGGCTAAATGAAACCGCATAAGCCTTGGACGCAAAATATACTGCTTGTAAAGGACCTGGCAAAAAACCACCTGATGAAGCCACATTCAATATCCGACCTTGCCCCTTTCTTCTAAAATCAGCTATATAGGCATGGCATAAGGAACTCATATTAATCAAATTAACCTGTAACATATTCTCTACGTCCTGCCAATTTTCTTCATCAAAAGGACCGTAACTTCCAAATCCCGCATTATTGATTAAATAATCAACCTCCAAACCTAGCGATGCGACCTCTTCGTGCAATTCGAGACCCGCTCCAGGTATACTCAAATCTTTGACGACAATCTCAACTTTGATTTTGTCGGCTTTTTCTAATTGAGATTTCAACTCCTTGAGACGTTCTTCGCGACGCGCAACTAGAATAACGTCTCCCCCCTGCAATGCATGCACGTGAGCTAAGCCCTTGCCAATTCCGCTAGATGCTCCAGTTATTAAAGCTGTCTTAGTTTTCTTCATGAATTAGACACACCTGTTAATAGCATCCTTGAATCTATATTAAGGGTTAAATGTGTGCCATTAACCGTAGTTAAGCTTGTTTTGCAGCCCAATTCATTAAGTGCATTTACCAATTTATCACCCATTAGAAATAAACATGTCGATAAAGCGTCGGCAATCATGGCTGATTCAGCAATAACCGAGGTACTCAATATATTACTCTCGCACGGATAACCTGTTTGCGCATTCAAAATGTGACCATAACTTTTGCCACCAATCTCAAAGCCCTGTTCATAATTTGCTGTAGTCGCTAATGCTTGGTCGCATAATTGAATGACTGCAATAGGGTCAGCATTGGGGTCTTGGGGATTTTTGATGCCAAATGGTTGTTCTGTGGCAGATAAATGATAAATGTTGCCACCTGCATTAATAGTCGCTTCTTTAACACCTAAGTCTTTCAAGCAATCAACAGCCTTATCAACCGCATAACCCTTGCCAATACCCCCCAAATCTAAGCTCACTCCATTAGATGCTATTAATACGGTGCCCTTATTTTTATCGACAAAAATATGTTGATAACCCGTTTCATTCAAAGCCTGATCAAGTTCGGATTTATCAGGCAATTTTTTATTCACTTTGGCTTGTCGCCATAAATCTTGTATGCCTGCTAATGTGACATCGAATTG
>JBLINS010000050.1:0-14692 GCA_047639455.1 Candidatus Omnitrophota bacterium | reverse complement strand
GAGAATGTGTCACTGACGTGACCTATATTTATAACCCATTCAAAGTTTGAGCTGTTCAAAATCTGTGATTTTGAAGACGCGCGGAGAATGTGTCACTGACGTGACCTATATTTTGTAACCTATTCAAAGTTTGAGCTGTTCAAGATCTGTGATTTTGAAGACGCGTTGAGAGTGTGTCACTGGCGTGACCCATACCTTGTGGGCAATTCAAAGTTTTTGCTGTTTTCATTCTGCGATTTCAAATACGTATTGAGGGTGGTGTTAATTATCTGACCGGTTTTTTAAGAGTCGGTGTAATTATTTTGGATAATGATTAATCATAAGCTAACAATAATAAGCATAAGTTAGCATATATTTAGCTTAAAAGTTGTCTAGGCATTGAAACTGAGGGCTTGATCGGGCAAACTCTATATATCATTTAGCGTTCTAACCCTATTAGATTAAACCAATTACGATAAAAAAATATCATGATTAAAATCACGCACCCCAAATCCCTATACTTGATTATAAGTCTATATATAAGACATATAATATTACGAGTACGTAGTCTAAAGCCTATTAAAATGATGGCTTGGCTTTTGATCCTAGCATTTTCTCTGCAACAAATGTCTCAAGCGGCGTATGGAGTTACCCAAGCCACCATAAACGTTGAAGGCCAAATTGCATCCCCATTAATTGATTTAGGTATTGCAGATTCCATTGGTCGAGTGGTTGATAGTTATCAAGCACGGGGTCAAGCTAGTCAGAAAACCATAATTCTCATTGAAGACGCCCATGCTAATTATTCAGGTCAAATGAATATAGCCAAGGTATTAGAATCGATTCAGCAAGCTAAACAGACATCTTTGGTTTTATTGGAGGGTGCTGCAGGCGATATGTCTTTATCTGAATTGCGTCATGGGGTGTCATTGCAAAAAAGACAAGTTATTGGAAATAAATACGTTCATCAGGGTTTGATGCAGGGTTCAGAATATCATGACCTGGTTAGCGCAGATTCAGTTGAATTGGTGGGTGTTGAAGATATGGGGCTGTACGATCAAAGTTTAGAGCACTATAAGCAGGCCATGTCAAAGAGAGACACCTATACGAATTATATTAAACGCGTTCAATCGACAACTGAATTTTTAAAAAACAAGGCTTACAATGCCTTGCTCCTTGAATTTGATAATTTGCAGCAGGCTTACAATGCCGAATCCACATCCATCATTCAATACGCCAATGCCATCAAAGGCCTAATCCAAAAATATAATTTAAAACATAGCAATTACAATTCCTTAAATGCATTAAATACATTGCAAGATCTCGAACACAAAATAGATTTTGAAATTGTTAATCAGGAATATGCCGAATTGCTCCAGCAAGCTGGAGAGCTAGAAGTGAGTGCAGAGTCCATTAATTCGCTACATAAGAATTCAACCGCTACAAAATCACACGCGGCACAATTTGAGTTATTAAACACAATGCTTCAAGCTCAAGAAGACGCGGGCGTGGATATGAAATTTATATATTCACACTTGGCGCAATACCTCAAATATTTGAATGTAATTAAAGACTTGAATATGAATACTGTCTTGATCGACATTGATGCGCTGACCCAAGAAATATATATGCAGTTAATGCAGAGCTCGCAAGAGCGAACTCTAAAAACAATATCAGCTCAATTGGATGTATTAGCTAATTTGGGTCAATTATCCATTCAATCGACAAACCATCAAAGCATTCTTCAATCAGAGGAGACTTATCAACTAGACCATATCGTTGGTCAATTGAACCAAGTAATATTCGACAGCAAAGATTACCAAGAAAAGATTTTATTCACTAATGATGAATCGAAGGAATGTCTTCAATCAATATTAAATTTTTATGCATTAACGCATGAGCGTGATTTGGCCTTAATCCATAACTCACTTCGATACATGGACAATTATCAAAAAGATACAGCCGTACTCATTGCGGGTGGATTCCATACATCTAATTTAAAACTCTTACTAAGACAAAACGATATTTCATATATGGTCGTCACACCCGCCGTTTTGCATGCCACCAATCACGCCAAATACGAAGAATTGCTTTTGTCCCAACAAGTTCCAAATGAGCGGTTGAATGCCATTTTAAACACAGCCAGCATGTCCCTCCCAGCCATCCGTATGAATCGCACGAAACTCACCTACCCAAAATTAGCCAATGATTTAGGCTCAACCACTATTGAAGTCACGGGAGTGCCAGAAGCGGTAGAGAGTTCGAGATTGAGTCAAAAGGAATTGGAAGCAGCAGTTGAGGCCGACATATTGGATCAGGCTAAGCAAATTTTGGTGGTATTGCAGCCGGGTGATACAAAATTAGAGGACGATGAAGTTTGGGATGCATTGTTGGAATATGTTGAATGGTATCCTGCTGACAATGAATCTGATGAAAAATTCGAGCTGTCCGACTTATCTGAATATATCGATGACTTCAAATCAACTTGGAATGGACCAAAACTTGCCCTGCTATTTCTGGTTCTTAATGACCAGCGATTGAAGCTGAAAGAGATTGAAGCTGAATTCATAGAGTATGTTCAGAAAACAATCCTACCTGACATGCGTCGCGCAAATTCTATCATCGCCTATACAATGCGAGACGTTCACTTCTGGAGGCAAATACCCACCTACTCATCTCTTGATGACGAAATTTTTATAAGAAAGTTAGATACATATGCTGGGACCATGAGTCCCTTAGAGAAGTCATATCGCCTAGCTTTGTTTGGATATCACCTGAGGGTAGATTACCAAAAGGGGGACATCTTGGATTTGAACGAAATTAGCAAGCTGGCGCCCGATGTCATTAATGAAATTAAACGTTTAAGAAGTAAAGGTCGGGGTAAGATTGACCCCACAATTATTACCCTGTCAAAGAATTTGGTTAATGGTCTAAATATAGATTTATCTGAACAAAAGCAAGGCAGATTACGAACGCCTCTCAGACGCATTTTGAGCTTGATTAAACGATTCGATGTTGATGACGCTGAAGAAACTATCCTCTATGCCTACGAAGTTCTTGAGCATGCCGGCAATTTAACCCCCGGGAATGACTCATTTCTAACTGCGTATACGCAGCAAGACGCGTACACGGAGAACCTAATAGACTCACTCAATGAATTTAATTCCAAACGCTCAAGAAGCCAAAGGGTTAGCGTCGCTAGTTTTTTAACTAATCCACAGGCGGCTCAAGCATATTTGGATTTTTACTTTGATAAATTTGACATAGATATTGCTGCACATAATCGATTAATCAAGAGAAATCGACGACATTACCTAGCACTAAGAAAAGCTCTCCAAAAACCGTCTACTAACGTTAACACCCCGGGAGTGTTAAAAAATGGTGAGAGTTCGAGATTAAGTAAAAGAATAGAATTGGAGAAAATAGTTGAGGAAAGCATATCGTTTGAAGGCAGAACAATCCTTCGAATATTAAATCCAAACTATAATCCTAAGCGAGACTCGGAAGTGTGGGATTCTTTGGATCAATTTGCCCTGAGTTACGATGCTGGGGATGTGGGCGGCTCTCGGTTTGAATTATCACAGCTATCTAGTATTAGAGTTGAGCCGCATATATACAATTCTCAAAAATTAACTTTGTTATTCATGCTCATGAATGATCAGGCCGCAAATCTCGGAAAATATAGGGCTGAATTTCTAAGAAGAATGCAAAAGATTATCTTGCCACAAATGCGTCGAGCCAATTACTCAATCGCTTATGCGATGAGAGACATATCGTTTTGGAAGCAATTACCAACATATATGGTCGCAAAATATGGTAAATACGAACAAAGGTTGAATAATTACATCGATGATATGGATATATTGGAAGGGTCGTATCGACTGGCCCTATTTGGCTATCATTTGAGAAGTGATTATGCGGGTAGAGGTGACCGAGGTGACATATATGCTATTAAGAAAATTGCTCCACTGGTGATTGATGAAATTCAAAGGCTGCGCAATACTGGACTTGATTACACCCACCCACACATCATCATTCTGTCAAAAAATCTTATCAATGGCCTGAACTTAGACTTAAACACGACAGAAAAAAAGGTAGGTAATTTTAAAACGTCGATTGATGCTCTATTGAAAGAGATAAAGGGATTTGATTCGGGTAATTCCATAGATGTAATTTTATATGCTTTTGATGTACTGGAGAAAAATGGTTACTTGAGTCCAGATAATGATGATTTTCTCACGGCATATAGCCCTAGTGATGCATTTACTAGCGAACTAATGGGTCGGTTGACTCAATATAATGAATCATTACCTCGAAGTAAGAGGGTTAGTGCTACAGAATTCTTAGCAGACCCTGAGGTGGCGCAAGCATTCATGAAATTTCATTTGAAACAAGAAGGCGTGGGTTCCGCACATTCAAAACGATTAATCAGTAGAAACCGCAAACATTACTTCGCATTAAGAGCCGCTCTCCAAAAAGCATCCACCGATTCCAACACCCCGGGGGTGTTAAAAAATGGTGAGGGGTCGAGGATGGTTCGGGATAACTATGATTTGAATCCAGATATGGGGTTCATTGATAGTGTATTGGGAAGAAGGGGCGATATTTTGGATAGAGCCAATTCCCCTAGCTCAGCAGATAAGTCTTTCCGATTGCACGTGAACTATGCAATGGATAAATTACTTGATGCTCGCAAAGATTTTGTGGATCAGGGCGATGAATTTGGTCAAATAGCTAAGACTGGCCTAGGTTATTTGATGGTCGTTGAAGATGGGGCCGAGCAGTTGAAATTAATGGGCGATGAATACTTTGATTTAATGAGTGCATTTTTACAATTCATTCCTGCCCAACAAGAAATAGATGCATCAAAAAAGTATAGGGGCAACGATGTTTACACGGAACCTTGGTGGCCTTGGTCCCTAGCTCTATCAACCAATGGTGGATATGAAGCCATTCATGAATTAGGTAGATTTCTTGAGAGTGTGGGAGATATTCAATTTAGGGAATCATCCAATGCTAGAGGAAATCAACATTGGTGGGTCGCTTTTCAAGAAATACTATTAGAGGCAATATATTTAGCTCAGACTCCAGTCCAAGCGGATGTTGACGAAAAAAGGCGCATTCTAAATGAAGCTCTAAATTATGACTCAGCCCATGTGCGTAATCTAGCTGGATATATGTTGAATCAAGAGCTTAGCCATCAGCGGCGTGATATGCGTGATTACCGAATTTTGCATGCGTATGTCGTTGCTCGCAAAGAAAATGAAGCCAACGACTATACGGACGCCATTAATATCAATAAACAAGATCTAATTTGGAATCAAGAACTAACCAATTCTTACACTCCCGGGGTGTTAAAACATGGTGAGCGGTCGAGGATGAGTGTAGCGGCGGCTTGGAGGGTGATTCAGGCGGATGCGGATATGTTTGCGAATATTAAGGCGACGGTGATTAGTGAAGAGCGTTTAGAGGATGTGTATATTAGCCAGAAATATATAGACAAAAATATGGCTGTATTCACGGTCAATGTATTATGGGGATTGGTATCTATTATTCCTTACGCAATGGGTGCTATTCTGCCAAATCTATTAATCAATCAAGTTTGGGTGCTTAGTCTAGTTTCGCTATTTATTAGCGCCGCACAAATGCTGATGAATATAGCCATTGCTAAATTCGATGTAAGCGGAAAATGGGGGGATACCAAATCGCGGTGGCTGACTATTGGCCTGATTCCTATTTTAGAGGCTGCAGCTTTTATACAATTGATATTTTCTCAACACGATGTTGAGCATGATTCTTCGCCTATTGTTGGGGCTATGCTAATTGTTTTTGTTTTATGGTTTATTCGGTTCGCTGTGATGGCGGTTGAGGTTGATAATATTAAAGACCCAATTGATATTGATTTGGATAGCAAATTCAATGAAATCAATCCCTCGATTGCTGTGATTGTGCATGACAATAGTTTTGGGAAATACGCAGCAACTTTGCCAGAAGATTCTTTCGGCCGAAAGTTTTATGGAAATTCAGCTACGGACCATATAGCCTATTTGGTTATTGATGAGACAGAGGTTATAGAACAAAAGCGCAAAATAGAACGCTTGGTCTCGGAAGGGGGCTTAACATCCACGCAAGCTAAAAAGATCGCGGACAAAGTCATGACCTTTGAACATTACGCTGATACAAAGCTGGGTTCTAGGATGACTAAGGGTTTGATTCGGGGGTATGACGCGCAATCCGGCGGAATCCGCGTCGATATTTCGAAGAGAGTTAGGACATATGCCGAAAGAAAAAAGGATTTCGAGCGTTATCAAGTTGTGCGGGCACTCAATCATCACGTGAGTGATGGGCAACGACTTACAAAAGCAGCTCAAGAATTGGGGATTAAAACTTCCCTATTAGTGACTTATGTAAAGGAAATGGATATCGATTTGAACAATACTCGTCTAAATCGACCGTCAAGTATTCGAATTCCAGTCGATATGGATGAATTTGAGCGAGCTAATATACTGGCGGCTATGATTGTGGTGCGTGGTGATATTGAATTAGCCGCTCAATTGCTAGATATCCCGATCACAGAATTAACGAGTGCCGCTCAGAGCTACCATATTAATTTGGTGGCTTTGCATCCAATGCAAGAGGGCAAAGCGGAGTATATTCTCAAGACGGCTTTCAATGCTCGTGAGTGGAAATTGTGGACCGCCATATCTGGGCAAACAAATACGTTATCCAAAAAAACGACAAATCTCGACGGTGATATTAATAATCTAAGCCTAGATAAAAATGCGGGCCAATTGGTCAAGCTCCGGACAAAGGCCGCTTTGATTGAGGCTTATCAAGAAGAGCAGTATAGGGAATTAAGCGACGAAGAATTATTAAGCAAACACCGTGATTTGGTACAACGCGCCAAATTAGTATCTTTGGATAAAATATTGATAGAGGCTATGGCTTTGTTTGGTGAGGTTGCGCGCAGGCTTGTTGATACCAATCCAACTAGGGAGCAGTGGATGGCAGCAATAGCCATTCATCAAGGCATGGTCGTCCAAATGCTACCCAGTGAAGGCAAAACATTGGCTAATGCCATCCCCGCATATTTACATGCATTGAGTGGTGATGGGGTCCAAATTCATGGATCCATTGATCATTTGGTTGCTCGGGATGCTGAGGCTATGGGTCGCCTATTTAATTACTTTGGCTTAAGTGTCGGGGCAATACTGGACACGAATTCTAATTATACTTATACGCCTGACGCATTGAGTTCTAAACATAAGTATAGGCATTTGAAGCAATATAAGGATCGGGGAGGAAAAAAACTTAAGCGACAAGATATTTATCGCATGGATATTGTTTATGCGGTTAAGGAACAACCCGTTTTTGATTCCATGCGTGATGTTTTGGTTAGAAGTCGCGCAGATATGTTGTTGAGACCTCAAGCGCCCTCACTAGTTGTTTTGGACGAAGGGGATAGCACCCTCTTCAATGATGCATCTGATCCCTTAGTTTTGATGGAACATGACAACAAGACCGAACTCGATTTTTTAGCTAATCGATTCAAGCGCAATATATATAGACGTAGCTTAGGTTTGATCGAGGGGCGTGATTATATTCTCAATCAAACTAATAAAACCGTACAATTGAATATATCATCAAAGGCATATGTGGACATCAATCGCCCTTATATAGATTTTGACTATAAACGGTATCCCGACATTCGTGCTTTTTACGCCGAATGGATAGATCCCGAGGGTGTAGGCGCACATCTTTTGTCGCAGGCTTTGCGTGCGCGGCACTTTTTTGAAAGAGGTGTAGATTATATTGTTGCTGATAAACAAATTATCATCATTGATGAATTTACAGGCCGTTTAAAAGACGACCACGCTTGGAGTCATGGTTTGCATAGTATGATTGCATTCAAAGAGGGGGTGAATGCATTGCCTTCATATGAGGTTAAAGGCATTCATACATATCAGAATTATTACCGTAATCTTAATACAAGCACAACATTTGCCGCCATTTCAGGAACTTTTTCACAAATGCCGGATGATTTTTTTGAGATATATAATTTACCCCTCGTCGCAATACCGCCTACATACCCGTCTATTGTGCAGCGGGGAGCACCTGTAATTCATGACGATGATGCAACTCAAATGAATGCAATTCTTCAAAGTGTACGTGATTCTATAGAGGCCGGTCGACCTACATTAATTGGCGTTGACAGTATATTGTCTGCAGATAAATTAAAAAATTATTTCGAAGCCCATCGTATTGATGTGCGCGTGGTGGACGGTCAGGATCTAGATAGCGAAGCAGATATTATTGATAATTCCGGCAATGCGGGTCAGGTGACTATTGGTACAGCTATAATGGGTCGAGGGGTACATATTGAATTAACTGAGGAAATTCAGGACAGAGGTGGGTTAAAGGTGATTAAAACCTATTTGAGTCAAACCAGAGCAGGCGCAGAGCAATTTTATCTGCGTGCTGGACGACAAGGCCAACCTGGAAGTGCTGAAACCCATTTATCATTAGAACACTCATCTTTAGCTCCATACCGCCAAGAAATCACTCACTCAATAGACACTCCTGCCACACTCAGATGGATTCAGGCCAAAACAAGCCAAGCCCTGTATAGCAATTGGCAAAAGACATTAGACTATGACGATGTTCTTGATTCCAAGCGCTATGTATTTGCACGCATTCGCGATCGCTTATGGGGCCCTGATAATGGCATGGATTACAAAATTGATCGAAGGAATCAGGTGGCATTAGCCCAAATTGATAAAATTGTGACTTCTTTTTTGAGTGGCGCCTTTAGGTTACAGGGTTTAGAACAGGCCAATGATTATGCTGCTGATGTGCAGATACTATTTGATAAAACCATTAAAGCAATAGCTCAATTGAAAAAAAAGAACTACGATACAGCCTTTGTTGACAGCGCCTTTGTTGACAGCGCCCTTAGAGAATATGCACGTTCACGCATGACAGTAGCGGTTTTGGATATAGACGCTCCAGACATATTGGAAGCAAAGATAGCAACAGAGATTTATGGATTGGGCAAAGCTTTATTGGATACATTAAGTCCAAATGTGAAATTGACTCATCCTGAGAATTTGTGGGATGAGTTATATGCTTTGGCCGAACCGAATGATACGGAAATAAACCAACCTCTGCTAAACCTCTCTTTGACCAACGACGACGAAGCAAGCGACGCATTGTTGGCTACTAGGCGCTTATTGTTAATAATGACTATTTTGAATGATCAATCCAAGATATTGGCCGAGGATGCCCCAACTCATCTTGCTACAGTGGACAACCAAATATTGCCACTAATGCGTGAGGCTGATTATATGAGCGCCTATACATTGCGAACCGCTAGTCAATGGAGCCTCACGCCCACATTTTTTCCTACGATATATCGATTAGAAGTGCCCTTTAAACAAAGGTTAAAGGAGGCCTTGTCGAATGTCTCAGTGAGGGTGAAGGCATTCCGATTGGCTTTATTTGGACATCATTTAAGAACTGATTACAGTGATAGTGCGGATAAGCCAGACCTGGAACAAATAATTAAACTGTCCAAGGCTGTTATTGAGCGGATTGGGGAATTGATGAATAAAGAAGACGCCAATAGCCGTCAGGAGACATTGGAGTTATCTAAGTTCCTAGTCAATGGGATTAATATTGATATCGATAATGTGTTAAAGGAACGTAATGAATTCCCACGAACATTGGATTGGATTGAGTCTTTAGTAAATAAAATCAATATTCCCGACGCTGTTGATATTTTATTATATGCCTATAGCTTCTTAGAAAGAGAGGGGCTTTTGGCTGAAGGCAATGATTCATTCCTGACCACTTTTCAACGTAAAGACTTTTATACCATTGAGCTCTTTCAGCGTCTCAATGACTATAACTTTAGACAGCCTGAAGGCAAAAAGATAACCATGCAACAATTTGTTAGCGATCCAAAGGTTGCGCATGATGTCATGCGTTATTTATCCAAACAAGCTAATTTGGACGAAGCCACAATTGAGCGCAATCTCACACGCTATCGCGAGCTCCACCAAGCTATCCGCACAAAATTAAAAGAGCTCAAAGCCCAACAAGGCGGCCTTGCGCCTAACGATTCCGCGCCACGGATGGCTACCCCCCCAAAGACATTGATTGACTTTGAGTACGGTGCTGGAATCTTGTATGCAGACATTGCCTTATCTGATGAGGGCTTTGCTTACTTAAGCCGTGAGTTGGGCAGTATGATTGCGAGCCGGAATGGGGCAGACACTAGATATCAATTTATATTAAGCATTAAAGAAAAAAGTTTTGATTTGGTTCTTAGTCGATCAATTCAGGTACGCCACATTGATTTAATGGATAGCGCGGGCGAAGGAAATATGCATGGTATATTTTCAGACGTCGCAGGAATTGCAAACTTGACGATTCAACCATATCCCGGATCACGGAGGTCAATAGAGCAGGCATCCCAAACAAGTATTCCTGATCAAGAATATGCGCAGGCAGTTTATATTATGTCCAAAATATTATTAGGACTTGAAGATAAGGAGCGACCTTTGAGTATCTCAGAGAAATTCACCCTAGGCATTGGTCGTAATAGCCCTCTTAAGGGCATATGGAGCGAAGAGACATTTGATGAACCCACCCTCAAAAACGCATTAAAAGACGTCACTAAGCTGATCAATGAAGCTGGCACACCACCGAGGATGAGTGAGCAATTTACTGCTGAGAATTTGAGGGGGATGAATATTGCTGATATTGTAAGTTGGGTTGCAGGGGGCGTGAATTCTGGTGGTGCCGCACTTGCAATTGAAGAAGCTGTAGACAAGGGTATTATTGATAGGCGCATGGGCCTACAAACCACTCTATTTGCCTTATTGCATAAATCAAAGCATTACAGGCTTGCCTTTGCAAAATTACTAGAATCTTTCTTTAAGGCGGATATAAGCGCTACTGACTTTTACAAACATTTCAAAGATCCACTCATGTCGTTTGACGATATGAATCTTGATTTAGGTGCTTACGACATTGTGCGTGGCATTCGCAACAAAAGGTATGCACTTATTTGGCGAGCTACAAAATTAGCGGAGGCATCGTCAGATTTTAATCGTGATTATCATACGATTTTGTCTCAGGAGTATTCAGATTGGAATGAACGAAATGAATCGAAGGTTCAAGCTATGTTGGAACGATTTAAAAAGCATGAATTCTATGATGTGCAGGAACCACCACTAGAGAATAGTGCAAGTGATGACTTAATGGTTGGGGAAGAAGCTGATTTAACTCTATTGGAGCTGGCTCGATATCTTCACTTGGCTAACAATTTTCATACCGATCAATACGCCATAGAGCATCATTTTGCTTGGGTGTCTCGATTTTTTTCTAGTTCCGTGAAAGGTCACTCTCAGGCTACACAAATCACGCACCTTATCCAAAATGGCTTAAAGGCAGAGCTGTCTATTTTGAGGCCAGATCTGGAGATTGAAGTGGAGTTGCCTCAAATTGATATTGGCGATAAAGCCCAAATGGATAGTTGGCAGATCACACATGATACCGAAGACGGCGTTATTGTCGAATATAGGGATATGGGCTTTAATGACGTGGATTATGAGTATATGGGTCAAGAGCTGAGCCACTTAGTTGAGGAGCGCAGAAAGGCGCGCGAGCATCACTCAACTGATAAGTACAAAATAATTTTGATTCCTAACCCTGATGGCTTCACTTGGTTTGTGACAGCCGAGCAGTACATGGCACATGCCCGCATAATCGAACAAGCCATTGGTACAAGCATTAGAGTGATTCTAACTGAAGAAGCATTAATCGTTGATCCGGTATATTTTGGCACAGAAATAAATATCCCGTCGGATGAGTATATCCGCGCCACATACCATTTGGCCAAATCAATATCTAAAATGAAGCTAGAATTCGGCCGTCATCTTGAGACTCCAGATATTCAGGTGGATGTGGCTGATATGGATATCACCGCGGGGCTATGGAGTGCCGAAACAATCGAAACACCTAGCCTAGCTAATGTCATCGATGACACCTTAAAAGTAATCGATGAAACCGGTGAATCACGTATGAGTGGAAATAAAATGAATCATACAAATTTTAAAGGGATACATGTCTATTCGGGTCGCGGGTATGGCGAGGTGCAATTTTCTGCATTGGGTCAGGAGTTGAGGTTATTGATAGATGAATTTGAACATGAAAGTTTCTTTCGATGGGTATTGTCCAAAAATGATGATGAATTTAAATTGGTTGTGGCGCCTTCTGCGATTTCGTTAGATCATCAAGATTTGGGCCATTTTATAGATAAGGAGCACACGCGCGGGCTCATCACAAGAGTCGGGGAGAGCTTTGAGCTATTAGTTTATTCAAAGATTACAACCGGTAATGATGGTAATAGGCGAAAGCTCTATGCTCAAAGCGTCTACTTTATGGGTGAGGCCTTATTACGACTTGGTTTGGAGCTGAGTCAAGTGAGCGTCATTATGCCTAATGAAAATACATGGCCGTGGATGGATGGATTTTGGAGTCAGGAAGCATTAGATACGGGTAGACTGAGGCCCGCCGTAATGAGCGCAGAGCGGGTTTTGCGTCAATTCAATGACACGCAACTTCCTCCAAATGTAGACGAAGAGCCGCTAAGTCGATTAGAGGAAATTGCAAAGGACGACGAGACGCCTAAACCTAGAATGACATCTGTTTTGGATGCGGTATTTAAAGGCAAAATAGAGATCTTTCTCGCTGGGTTATATCAGCATCATCACGAGGAACTCAACAATGGTCGGCTATTGCCGTTGGGAGGTCGTTTATTACAGACGAGCTTAGATATGTCTAAGGGTAAGTCATTTATTCGTGTGGGTGATTATCAAGTGAATATTGAAAGCGCTAAACTTAGTTATGAACAGCATCGTCGGGAACGGAGTGATTTGAGGAGGACTCATATTCAAGAAGTGGCGACGGACGAATTGATGGATCACAAAAAAGCGGAGCGGTTATATGAAGGTGAAAGCGCTAAACATAGTGAGGGTGATTATATTCAGAGTTTGGATAAGGCTATAGTTATTCCGCGCACTTTATATGCTGAGAATATGCATATTGATTTACTCGAAAATCAATTGCGGCTATTGTTTACGCATTTGGAGCAAGTGCATAAAAAAGCGCCTGAAGTTAGCTTTTATTTGGATGCAGGCTGGAACCCTTATCAAGTTTTAATCGATGAATTGATTCAAGACGTTGGAGTGGGTGACTATGTGTTTATTGCTGAGCCTAAAGAAAAGCTCGTAGCAACTTTGGCAGCGCCTGGTCATTCAGGAAGGCGGAGTTTTCAAATGACATTGGCTCAAATTCAGGGTAATGATATTCCGCAAATATCCAAAGCTATTTACCAAACCTTAATTGAATCCATGAGCTTCATTGATGCCGATACGGGTGAGTTTGATTTTGCTGATGCTAATAGTGCAGTCGAAGCATTGAGAAGGCGCAATGACTTGCTTGAGACCCCAATTGGTGATTCAGCGACTTATTTGGACTTAGTGCAGGGCTTGGCCAGCATTGAAGTCCAAACGGAATATGCCTGGATAGCCATGACACGCATCCCTCTAGACTATATCCTCAAATCCATCCAACGCACCACCCAAACCATGAGTCAATCAGCCTAAAAATAACCCACAACCATTTTAACACCCCAGGGGTGTTAAAATTGGTTCCAATGTGGTACTTTGCGTGAATGCAGAGAAGCGTGCCATTAGTTGATGGCGAAATCTACCATGTCTTTAATAAGAGCATAGCCAATTACGTCATATTCAATGAAGCTAGGGAGTATGAGCGTTTTAAGCAAATGCTTCTTTTCTTCAATTTTAATCAGAATCATTTAAAGTTTGCCCATTTTCAATCATCCAAAATCGCAGAGCAAACAGGTTTTTATAAACCTGTGATTGAGAAGATGAAAGACTGTGCTCAGCATACAGAGATTGTGGCTTATTGTATTATGCCCACACACTATCACTTAATTTTAAAGCAAGTTGGCGAAGCTGGAATTTCCACTTATCTTGGAAATTTGCAAAATAGTTATGCCCGTTTTTTCAATAATTCACATGGCCGCAAGGGTCCTTTGTGGGTGGGTAAATTTAAAAATGTCTTAGTTAAGACAGATGAGCAATTGGTGCATTTATCAAGGTATGTGCATTTGAATCCGGTCAAAGCTAACTTGTGTAAGAAGGCTGCGGAATGGGGATCTTCATCATATGCTGAGTATACAAAGAATGGGCTAACAGAGAATTTGTGCACATACTCAAATTACATTGATTTGAATTCGAGTGATTATGAGAAATTTGTCGATGAGTACGGAGCCGATCAAAAAGCTACTAGTTTAATAAACACATTAATGCTCGACTAACCATTTTAACACCCCAGGGGTGTTAAAATGGTTAAGTTGTCTGGTAATGTGGGGGCAAATTTGCGATAATGTCGCACTTAAATAGCGGGAATACACATATATAGCATTAGGGTGGAATGATGTCAGAAGATAATGAATTACTTAAAGATAGACGTGTTAAATATGATGCCTTGAAGGCCAGTGGCATTAATCCTTATGGCGGCCGTGTAGATGGCTTGATGCCAATTAAGGATGTTTTGGCTGGGTTTGAAGAAGGTAAACAAATTAAGATTGCTGGGCGTATTATGGCTTGGCGTTCTATGG
>JBLINS010000049.1:0-14823 GCA_047639455.1 Candidatus Omnitrophota bacterium | reverse complement strand
AGCTCTAGCTCAATTATTAACAGATAATAATTTGAGGGTTTTGTTGACGATGATCACCGATACATTTGGAGACTGGCAACCAATAGCATCTCAAATTGATTTGAGCCTAGACGATGCATCTCCAGGTATGACATCGCCGCGCATTGAATTAATGAATCGTTTATTAAAGCAATTATTACCGTCTATGGAGACGCTTAGCGGCACGCCTTTAAACACGCAAGCTCAAGGATTAGGAGCTTATGAGCAATTGCTTAGCATTCAACAGGACACATCGAGTACTCAATTACTCCAACGCTACAGAGATAATGAAGTTATGAAACCGGGTGATTATTCTATTGTTTATGATGTCCGTGGTATGGATGCTGCTAAGTTGCCCGATATAGTGAAGGCCTTTAGCTCAATGAAAGCTGAAGCAGCTGAATTTGCTAAGCAAGAGGTCTTTATTCAATTAAGGCTTATTGCGTCGCCGAATACGCGCAGTTTATTTGGCTCATTGTCTGAATTAGATATCGATTTTGTTGATGACACAATAGGCGTGACCGAGCTGAATGTGACACTGAATAGCAATACTGTTTATGTCACCAATGAAAGTCGTAGCCAGGATGTCAGAGACTACTTAGGAGCTGATGGCGAGGATAAGGCTAATGCGCTGATTGCTGGTGTTGGTGTGAATTCACAAGCTACTTTCGTCACGACCTTAGCTATATTAGTCGAGAAAGATCGCTTGTCTAATGATTCCGGTGAACAAAACCCACTCATTGTCCTAGCTGATGCTGAATCCAGTCAGCCCATATTCGAAGACGATGCAGAGTTGAACGGCAAAATTCACCTCATCACGATAAAGCTACACAAACTCGCCAACTTCATTGCCGCCCGCATGGCCAGCATCCTCGAAACTGCCTTTAGCGCGTAATAAGATACCCGTCCTCCGAGAAGCCCTGCTCCAACGACCATCGAGTAGAACTACCCCCTCTTCCCAATAGAAGAGGAGGGTAGAACCCTCACAGATCCCCGCATGCGGATTTCCCGCACGGGGCTCTTCAATATTTGGTTTGGTTCAAACATATGCTCCTCTATTCTTTAGGTGTTTAAGCTTATACATCGGCGGAGGTGTAGGTAACGGAATATTCTGCAACCTTCTCCAGAAGCTACCCCAGGTATAGGACTTCTTCTGACTACGCCGGTTCAACCACTTAAACAGACTGCGAATAGCTTCATGATAGAAGTGACTTAACTTAGCTCGATTACACCCATAGCCATAGTAATTGTAATGACCTATGAGTTTGAGTTTGGCTAATTCCCATATCTTCTGAAGCTTCATTTGACTCCGTATAGATTTAATCCAGTGAGAGAACTCATGGATTTTCTTGAGAAGTCGTTTCTTTTGGGTTTTGAACTTGAGAGAAGGTTTAATTCCCCGTCGTTTCTTGTCCCAATAGAATGTGAAGCCTAGGAAGGTGAAGGAGTTATTGCCTTCTACCTTGAAGTTGATGATGTTTGTTTTCTCAAGATTGAGTTCAAGTCCATAAGCTTTGACTCTTTCACCTAAACTTTCAGTGAATTGGTCAGCTTTAGCCTTAGATCTAAAGAAGAACACTGCATCATCTGCATACCTTACGATGATACTATTGTAAGAGGCATAGTTCTCAAGGAACCACGTATCTAATACAACATGTAAGTATATGTTCGCTAGAATTGGGCTCATCACTGAGCCTTGAGCTGTACCACTAGATGGCTGGCTTAATCTTCCGGATTGTTCCAGAATGCCTGCCTTCAAGAATCTACCAATTAGACTCTTGAATCTAGAATCGTTTGTTCTTTGGGATAAGATCTTCATTAGTTTCCTATGAGGGATACTGTTGAAGAAGTTGGCAAAGTCGATTTCAACAACGTTGGAGCGGTTATCACCTTTAAGTGAGTGGTAGGTTGCTTGTATAGCTTGATGTGTACTCTTGTTCTTTCTGAATCCAAATGAGTTTCTGATGAATATAGGCTCATACATTGATTCAAGTACTTTGCCTAATACCCATTCGACCAGTTTGTCCTCGAATACACTGATAGCTATAGGACGCTTCTTGCCATCTGCTTTAGGGATAAGAACCTCTCTTTTAACTTGAGGTTTATAGGAACCTTTATGGATTCTTGTTACTAAATCCTCTAAGTTCCCATCCAAGTTTTCGCCATATACTTTCTTACTTATACCGTCTAGTCCCACTGCCTTAGAAGGATCTAAGGCATTATATGCTTCTCGCAAAGTTTCTGCATTGAAGTGACATAGTAGACCACCGAACATCACACCCTCTTTACGAGCCGCATAACCTATCCTTAACCACGGGTTCGGATACAATTGTTTTAATTCCACATTTGCTTCCTGTTTATCTTCAGTTGTCACATTAGTATTTGACATCAGACACTTTCTCGTTAAGGTTCAAATATTGCCGATCCCTTCTCATGATACAGGCATTACCCTGCGTCCTAGATACTACGAATCGGTCTGACTTCCAAAACACATTCGGTGATTATCTTGACTTTATAAGGTCTTGATAAAGACTTATGCTCAACTAATACAGGGCAAGCATTATTGGATCTCTCAGGTTTCTGTCGCTTACCTTGCTGACATGCTGTACTCTCGGACACCGGGGAAGCCTTTTTACAATTAAGTTAGAAGATTTTGTCTTCGCATGCAAGACATCACTGCCTTACGTAGCCATACTAGCTCGACCTTCCCGCATCTACAATATTTCTCGGTGCTCTATCGCTTAAGGGTGATTATCCCCACCCAACGGCCTATCAACTCTCTTGTCTACGCTTCATGATTGTCGTTACCTAAATCACGCAAGACTAGATACAGAGTGTCCCCTTATTGACCCGCATGCGGAATCTTAGAGTTACTTCTCTGGTGAGCCTATCTGATATGATCAAACTTCTCACTGGTAAGCGCAGGCTTTGCCTGACGCACATTAACCGTATTTTAACACCCTGGGAGTGTTAAAATAGGTGGTTTTTGGTGTGGTGTAAGGCGTTACAAAATATGTAGATAATTGTGTTGGTTTGTGCTTGGTTTTGATTATAATAGTTCTTATTAAAACTTTGGGTATTCTAGCAATATTCGGGTCTATTGGGTATACTTCTTAGGGTAAGCGCGATGAGATGTGTTAGGTTTTGTTAGCGTAAAACAACTGTATTAAAAGCATTGGAGTTTTTGAGTGGGGAAGACTATGTCTTGGCCCACTTATATATAGTATATATATGATTACTTATAAAAGACCTATAATAAAACTTATTATTAGATTCTTCTCTTGGATGATTTTGCTATGTTTTTTGAGTCAAGACATAGCCTTATCCCAGGGTGGCGTAGCTTTATCAAGTCCGGCTAATTGGAATCAGGTTCAGTCCACACTTTCAAGCAACTTTGTTGATTCAATTAAGCTTCCTCATGATTTAGCCTTGCTCCGATCGCGAAGTGTTGCCCCAGGCAAAGAAGTCATTATTAATATTCAAGATGCGCATGCATCACTCGATGCTCAAAAATCAATATCCAAAATATTCCAAACCCTAGTTACAAAATACGATATGAGTTTAATCGGTGTGGAGGGTTCAACTGGCAAAATTGATACATCAATAGCATCGTCGTTTCCGATGAAAGAAGTGCGTGAGGTTGTGGCTCAAAAATTACTTAGTGAAACCAAAATCAATTCAAGTGAGTTCTTTAAGATTATTTCACAAAATGAGGTTGAGCTATTTGGCATTGAAGATCAAGAGCTTTATGAATCTAATGCCAAGTCTTATCAACAATTGCTCAAAGAAGAAAAAAGGATATATACCGAACTCAAGGGTCTTAAACGCGCCTCACAATTATTGGAATCCAAAATATTTGGCTCAGAGATTATTCAATTCAATGCTCAGCAAGCCGCGCATCAAGAAGGTCAATTAGAATTCACTGCTTATTGGGATACGCTACAAACACTACTTAAAAAAACGAGTGTTGGTTATGTGGGTAGGTCTAACTTAAAAAAATTAATCCAAACAGTTGAATTAGAAACCCAAATCCAATTCGAAGCCGCTAATCAACAACGACAATTATTAATGCAAGATTTAAAGTCAAACCTGGACAAGCGTGACTTAGAAGCTATGGTTAAGATGTCACTCGAATTCAAAGAAGGTAAAGTATCACCCGGCGGTTTTCATTCTTATATAATTGAATTAGCTAAAAAAGCCAAATTAAGCCCTGATCACTATGCCGACTTAATTCTTTATGCGCAATACGCGGTAACTTATGAAGACATAGATTTGATTCAGGTTTTTGGCGAAATAAATGCTGTTGAAACAGAGGTTAGGAATCGACTCTTTTTAACCACAGCCGAACGCGATCTCAATCGCATGCTTAATGTCGTCCGCATACTCACACATTTTTTAGAGGCTAAACTTAGTAGTACTGATGAGCAATTCTATAGAGATAATATTAAATTATTCGATGTTGGTTATATTAGAGATTATTTTAAAGAACAAATGTTTAATTTTTCTGAAGACATTGATGACTACGTCGATTTTGAATTCATACAAAGACAAATTCCTAAAGCCGACCAATTTTATAAACAAGTCAAAGAGCGTAATCATGCTCTATTAAAAAATATGGTCAAACGTATGCGTCAAAAAAAGGTCAAAGTTGCTGCTCTGGTTTCGGGTGGTTTTCACACTGAGGGCATAGCAACACTTATGCAGCAAAATCGTATTTCGCATTTAGTGTATATGCCTAAGTTTGGTAAGGAAGAGGGTGATAGACCTTATTTAACAGTGATCACAGAAAAGGGATCCTACCTCGATCGTGACTTAAGGCGAGAAGCTCAATTAGAAACAATGGCTTTGACCGTGGCTGTAGCTATGAAAAAAGGACTTAAGTTCAGCGACGCTAAGTCCATGTATATAGAATCATTTGTTGAGGAAAAAAAATCACAAGGCCTTAAGTTAGATTTTGATTATCATGACGAAAAGATTGTTGCCGAAAATATTCGTAATGCCTCCCATGGACTTGAGTTTAATATAACCTTTCCATCCAAAGGATTGCCTAGCGTTCAAAGATCTAAAATGGATTTGGCTGACTTTAGACGTCTGCGTTCACTGAGTCAATTGGAGCGTTTTCAGATATCACAAATTAATGCGGGTGTATCCAAACCAAGCTCTAAAACATCAGCAGACCAGGACCAATCCAAATCAGAAATCACAACCATCATAGATAGTGCTTATAATGATTTTGTGAAGCAAATTAAGTCTAGATCGCGTCGTCAAGATTGGCTTAAAACGAAATGGAAACGTGATTGGGAAGAGACTTATCTGAATCATTTTAGAAAAAAAGGTGTTCGTAATATCAAGACCTTAAATAAAGAAACGGCCAAAGAATTGAATAAGCATATGCAGTCAATTGAGCTAAAGTTAGAAAAAAGAATTAATGCATATATAGCTAAGATTGATTCAACGACTATTGCCATTACATCAATTTTGTCTTTAATGGGCTCAGTTCAATCGAGATTCGCGTCTGACCTAGTAGCAGCTGGATCATTAATTCTCATCAATAAACGCGGTGGTTCGGACGTAAGCCTCGCTTTGGCTGTGTCGGATTTAATTATTTCTGAAGTCGCCGTGGATAAGAAGCCGAGCAAAGGCGCTTTGGCTGACATTCTTCCCATCATAGCGCGGCGTCGAGCTCTTTTAAAAGGATTGCTGTTACCAGAAGATAGGTCCCAACCGTCGACTGTTGTGACTAATTATTCAGCCAAAGCATTATTGGACGAACAAATCCTCAAAACTGCAGATTCGATACTCAAAACCTCAGACCTGAGCCTTAAATCCATTGATTCAGAGTTTAAATTTCTTTGGGCGCAGGCTAAAGGGCGATTGATTAAAGTTTTGTTGCGCGATTATTCTAAGGCCACAAAACATCGATTTTTTAAAGCACACGCTTATATGGCACTGGCCGACTTGGTTGATGTGGGCGATCGCGTGGCTCACAAACCCACTGTTGCCTTAGCGGTTATTCGCCAAACGTCTTATGTTAATGCTAAAAGCGAAATCGCATACTCAGGTTTTGAAGACGGGGATGATTGGCAACCGGTACACGAGCAGGCTTTGGAGAAAGTTATCGCCGTTGATAGAATATCTCGACGCGATGGCAAGTCAGACAAACTATTATATAAGGATGCTTTAGAGCAAGTTCTCCAAGAGCTAGTTATAGGTCATAAAAACGAATTATCAGCCAAACGAGCCAAGGCCAAGGCCAAGGCTGAAGCTGAGTCTGAGGCTGCAGCTGAAGAGCTAGCTAGAGAAATTATTGCAGCAACCGAATCCGACATCCAGCCCTCTATCATTACACCTGCGGAATCCGAAGTTAGCGTTCTATCAACGTTACGTAAAGGCGCAAGATCAACTTTTTTAAATAATCAAATATTAGTTTTTTCAATTGGCTCCACCATCGCTAATGTATTTATATGGCCATCCCCTCTTCTTGATATGGCGCCGCGTATGACGCTTGCTTTGTTATTGGCTAATTTGTTCCGCACCAAAAGTATTCTATCAACCAGTTTTGCCACTAGCCAGCCGCATTTGCATATAAATACATTTGGAGATTCTGTTGAGGATTTGGAATCGAGGCTGAAGCAAGTTGTGCAAGGATTGGCAGTTTCTAATTTTAAAAGAGTTGATTCAAAGGTTGTATTTTATGTTGATCCGGGACTCAATATTGACCAAGCTCTAGAGTCGCTTACTCCTTTAGCTGATGGCCTGCAAATCGAGTTGATTTCTATATTAAATGCTGCATTCGCTTCGGCTAGCTTTATAACACAAGAATCAGATGATGCGGCGGCCATATTCATTGATAGATCGACTGTAAGTATAGCTCAGGACATTGCTGCGTTTATTCATGCGAGAGATGAGCATGATTTGGGGTTATTGAGACGATATTTAGAGGATTTGAGTGTTGAGCGCCAAATCGATATTTTAGCTAGAACCGCTCCCGATATATCACCAATATCACTTGAGTATTTGGCATTAAAACAATTAGTGACTCCTGGAGAGCAGGCTCAAGTGACTTATGATGGAGAAACATTATTAGCTTTGCCCGCAAGCCAAGCGGTAGAGCAGCAATACATTGTCATGACAGCCGAAGCTTTGAGGCGTCAGTCCATCGAAAGCCTCAAGGTTCAAAGAATTATTGATCGTCACGTAGACTCTAAGACCGATATAAATATTGTTCTCAAATTAACAGCTGATGAAAGGGACGAGCTTCAAGGGCGCATTGATGTCTTAGAAAATCCTATTGTTATCATTGTTGATAAATCGATTGGCTCCGTGAGCCAATTAGAGCGGGAGGTTCCCGATAATCTAGCGGCGGACGGTCATGCCAGAGCAACGTCTAATAATACTGTTTATGTTGGCGTCAAAGATCAAGAATTATTGGACGGTTTTAATGGTAGGGCATTGATGGTTGATCATGGTGAGTCTATTAAAGGGCAAGCTGCAGGTTTTGTTTTGACGGAAGCAAAAAGATATTTATTACGTGAAGATTTGAGCTCATTATCAACTAAAGAGTTAAAGAAATTAGGATTGGTTAAACATAAAGCTTTAGGCAATGTGTATTACTATCTTGGTTTGCTTAAACCTATAGACTTATCCAGTGTTTTAAGCTCAGAAAGATCACGCATCACTTCTGTGCGCCAATCGGCATAATTTTTATTATTTGATTTTGGAGGCCATGTCTTCTGCATGGTTACAACCTGTCTACTGATCCGATCCCGGACAAACCAAGACATGGCCTCCACACCTCTGAGTATTTAAAAACTCGAAGTTCCTACCTGCCGCCTCTGTCGTATGCCCGAATTAGAGTCATTGCGAGGCCGTTTTTTGGCCGCGGCAATCTAGGGGTATAACATTAGACATTAAAACGATTTAAATACAATTGTTAATAGCCTGAGATTGCCACGTCGCTTGCTGCGCGCTCCTCGCAATGACGCTGATTGAAGTTTGCTTTAGACACACAGAATTGTACACTCTCTGGGGACACTCAGAAGAGGGGGTTTTGGGGGTGTATTTGGGGTGGGAAAGAAGTAGTAGAACATAGTTTATACTTTAAAAAAGATTTGTTATAATATATTGACTAGATATAAAATCTGATAGGTTTTAGACGGTTAATAGACATTGAATTATAGATAAGGTATTGAGGTCTGATTGTTGAGCAAAGGTGTTCTTTGTGATAGACTCAGGGACCTCGCCTATATAGGAAGAGACAAATTATATGTATAAATTACGATTCTTACTCACAATCACTCTATTATTCACGCTTTCAGGCTGTGCTGGCCAAAGCGTTGGTGAAGATACTATACGCGTCTGGCATTGGATGTCTGATAGAGAAGACGCCTTTGTTGAATTAGCTCAAAATTATGAAGCTGAGACGGGTATTAAGGTTAAGTTTGATTTGTACGCACCCTCCGAGTCGTATACTCAAAAAATTAAAGCCGCCGCACAAACAAGCACCCTACCAGATGTATTTGGTGTTTTGGGCGAATCGCGTGACTTAGCTGCTTTTGTCAAAGCTGATTTTGTGGCTGATTTGAGTGAAGCTATGGGGCAGAAGAATACTGGTTCTTGGCGTGATCGTTTTTTTGAAAAAGCTGTCTCAGTGAATACTTTTAAGCCTAATAATGAATTTGATGCTGCGCCTGGCGTATATGGCGTCCCATTAGATGTGAGCACAATTCAATGGGTTTATAATAAAGACCTCTTTAGACAAGCTGGTTTAGATCCAGAAAATCCTCCCAAAACTTGGATTGAATTCACAGATGCCGCCAAAGTATTACAACAAAACAATATCCCCGTGCTTGTTGGTGGCTTTGGTGAGATTTGGATGTTAGACGCTCTCTCAAGTAATTGGGCCATGAATTTGATGGGTGAAGATAAGGTATTTGATACTTATAGGGGCAATGTTTCGTAT
This sequence comes from Candidatus Omnitrophota bacterium, assembly GCA_047639455.1. Taxonomy (GTDB): domain Bacteria; phylum Omnitrophota; class Gorgyraeia; order 2-02-FULL-51-18; family JAGOUK01; genus JBLINS01. The sequence goes on along the minus strand of JBLINS010000049.1, from coordinate 5,843 downwards.
CTAGATCCCGATTGGATCCGTGTATTGCAACTTTTCAAACAAATGGCTGATGACAATGTGCTGGTATCGGGTGCGGTGACCATGGTTAATAAGTCTTCTGAGCAAACATTTGCTAATGGTCGAGCTGCTTTTGCCTTTAATGGTTCTTGGTGTGTGAATGTATATAAAGGTATGAATCCAGCATTGGATTACGCAGCTATACTACCTCCACGATTAAGCCTGGATCATCCTATGAAAGTATGGGGTGGTGCCGGTTCATCGTTTATGGTGCATGCGAATTCACCACGCAAAGAACAAGCGATTGAATTCTTACGCTGGCTAACCGATAAGGACCAGCAAGCCACATTAGCTAATGCAACCAATAATTTGCCTGCGAATAAACAGAGCTTAGAAAAGATTTCGCCCATACTTTCACAATTTGCTGATGATATAGATAATACGACTCACCCTAATGTATACCCAGTCCATGAATACCACCAGGTTTCCGAAGCTTGGTGTAAGGGTATTCAGTCCATACTGATTGGCGAAAAAACTCCAGCGGAAGTCGCTACAGAAGTCCAAGCTGTCAAAGAAAGAGAAATTGCTCGCGAGAATTCATAATGAAGTTTAATCATTATAAGTTAAGACAATTCGCAGGCAATTACACATTCATCATACCCGCATTGCTTTTATTTGCTATTTTTAGCATATATCCTTTTTACAAAGTTTTTGAATTATCCGCCTATTCATTCGATGGCATATCACCCGTTAAAGAATTTGTGGGCTTAGAGCACTTTAAAGATTTGTTCGTACATAACAAAGTTTTTTGGCTTTCGATGAGGAATGCTGCAGTTATTACGATTTTGGCTTTGGTGGTTCAAAATACAGTTGCCTTATTGTTGGCATTGGCTTGTGATCAAGATATTAGGTTTGGTAATGTGTATCGTGTTATTTTTTATATCCCGCCAGTTTTATCAGGCATTGTGGTTGGACTGATTTGGCAATGGATATATGATGGCAATTATGGTTTATTGAATCATTTTTTAGATTTTTTGCGTTTGGGCCATATTAAACGGGCTTGGCTGTCAGATGGGCATACGGCGCTTTATGCTGTGGCTATTATTCATATGTGGAAGGGTTTTGGCTGGGGATTCATTGTTTTATTGGCCGGATTGCAGAGCATACCAAGAGAATTGTATGAGGCTTGTAAGGTTGATGGCGCTAATGCTTGGCAAACGTTTAGGAACGTGACTGTTCCACTGATGATGCCTGTTTTTATTCTTGTGTCGATATTAACTGTTTTGGGCACAATGCAAATTTATGACATTATTATTTCGACAACGGGTGGCGGACCCGGCTATCATACGGAAGTACCTATATCGCGTATGATTTCAGAAATGACCGGCTCATCACGTTTTGGTTATGCCTGTGCTATGGGAATTGTATTTGGCGTCGTGCTTTTGTCCATATCTTTAGTTCAAATTAAAGTGTCCAAGGCGATGAGAAAGTAATATGAAACGGTTTAGCTTCGATCGCCTTAAAGAAATGGGCTCACGCACTCTCATTCATTTGGTTTTATTGGCTGTGAGCTCTGTATGCATATTTCCTTTATGGTGGGCTTTTTCTTCTAGCCTTAAGACTCAAGCCACCGTTTTTTCAGATATGTCCTTTTTTCCAGCGAATCCGCAATGGGGCAATTATTTGGAAGCATGGACTAAGGGGCATTTTGGTACGTATTTCTTGAATAGTTGTTTTTATACGACGGTGGTTGTTGCTGGTGTGATTTTGATATCCTCTTTAGCTGCATATGCTTTTTCACGATTTGAATTTCCTGGTCGGGATTTTTTATTTTTTATGCTGATTTCTACTATGATGATTCCCGTTCCGGGAACTATTATTCCTTTATATGTCTTATTAGTTAAATTAGGTTTAGCCAATACTCAATTGGGTTATATCTTGCCTCAAATTAATGGGGGCTTGGCGCTAGGCATATTTTTATTAAAGACATTCTTTGATGACTTACCTAAGGAATTAGAAGAGTCTGCACGCATTGATGGTTGTGGGCGTTTGCGCGTGTATTGGCATATCGCATTACCATTAGCTAAGCCTGCAATAGCTGTTTTGGCCATATTCAATGTATTGAATGTTTGGAATGAATACATCTTAGCTATGCTTGTATTGTCTGACCGCGCACTTATGCCATTGCAAAGAGGATTGATGGTTTTTCAGGGCGCGCATATCACACAATACCCATTACTCATGGCAGGCATCATTATCACAATTGCTCCCGTCATCCTTATTTATTTGGCACTCCAAAAGTATATTATTAAAGGCATCACCGCTGGAGCGGTTAAGGGATGATGCGGTTAATTAAAGCACCCGTCATTGCGAGGCCGTTTTTTGGCCGTGGCAATCCCATGACATGTATGGCGCATTGTAGAGAGAAAAGTGAGATTGCCACGTCGCAGCTGCGCGCTTCTCGCAATGACGTTTGGCGGAGCGACGTGAGGATCTCGAGTAGTTTAAAGGCTTACTTCTTAGTTATTTTGACGATATTAATTTGTGCTCAACCTGTGAGTGCTCAGGTGGATATTAATGGGTCTACTAAGTTGATGAATTCGTATGGCGAAGAAATGGAATTATCTTTTTCATTGTCAGATCCAGGTGAAGCGGGGTTGATTGACTATGCTTTGTACGGAGAATGGATTGGCTTAGACACAGGTAAGTTTAAGTATAAAGTTAATGATCGTAAGGGCCTGTCAGCAGCTGTGGGCGAAGGTGTATACCCCTCAAATAGCGTTTATAAAGATCCAGCCTATATAACTGTGAATCAAGCCGGAAAGTTAAGGGGTTCGCATTGGGATTTCACTAATATTGATAATCATCAATTGATGTTTTATAAGTGGGCTACTGCTGCAGAAGCGCCTGGAGTGAAGCAGTTCTTTGCGGCGAGCGCTTTGGAAAAAGCAGGTTTCTTAAAACAAGCCCTCCGCGCTTATCATGCAGTTGTGATTCACTTTCCAAAACAAACGGGCTGGACTATTTGGCACACACCTATTTATTATGCGCAGCGCGCTATAGATAAAATAGAGTTTTTGACACGCACGCATCCCGAATTAGGATTGATTTATGTTGATTACGAGTATGAAGTTAAACATGGCGATGACTTAGAGGTTTCGAATGACGAGTATTTAGCGCTTAACCCCGGTCGTTTGATTGAAGGTGATTCAAGTGAATATTATAAAGTTGCTGATTTAACAGCTGAGACTAGTCAAGTCACGGTAGGTAACGAGCATGTTCAATTGCACAAATATTCAAATGGCGATTGGCAAATGCAAGTTGATGGTGAGCCATTTATGATTAAGGCTGTGGCTTATGAACCCACGCCTGTTGGCCAGTCCACGCATGATGGATCACGCACCGATTGGATGACAGCGGATATGAATAAGAATGGCATTATTGACGGACCTTTTGAATCTTGGGTAGATGCAAACGGAGATGGCAAACAAGGATCTAGTGAAGTTGTTATTGGCGACTTTGAATTATTAAAACAAATGGGTGCCAATTCATTACGTCATTATCATGGTGCAGCTAATAAGCCATTACTCAAGCAAGCCTATGATCAATATGGGCTCATGGCAATTGTCGGCAACTTATTGGGTATGTATGGCGTTGGATCCAATTCGGATTGGTATAAGGGCACTGACTTCACTAACCCTGAGCATTTAGAGTCTATGCGCCAAAATATTATTGAAATGGTCAAACAGCATAAAGATGAACCTTATTTGCTTATGTGGGTATTGTCAAATGAAGGTAATTATGGATTTGTGGGTGATCCAACTAAGCCTAAATTACAAGATCGTCTAGGTTTGGGTAGTAATGGTAAGAGTCAATATAGAGAAATGTATATCTTCGCCAATGAAATGGCCAAGATGATCAAGGAATTAGATCCTAATCACCCTGTAGCATTTTCGAATGGCGAAACAATTTTTTTACAAACCTTTGGACAAGTCACTCCTGATATTGATATCTTTGGTGTGAATGCTTATAGAGGCAGCAATGGTTTTGGTCAAAGTTTTTGGAATGATATTAAACGTTATGCAGATAAGCCTGTTTTTTTGACAGAGTTTGGTTGCCCCGCATTCCATAATCGCAAGACCATTGAGGAGGCTGAAGTATTACAAGCGGCCTATTTGCGAGGTAATTGGGAAGACATGTTGTTTAACCAGGCGGGTGACGCGGGTGCTGGTAATTCAATTGGTGGGACCTTGTTCCAATTTGTGGATGAATGGTGGAAGGCAGGCCCTGCCCCAGAGTTTGATCCATACGTTCAAGAAACTGTCGGCGACTTTCAGGCCGATTTTCCGGATGGGTGGATGCATGAAGAATGGCTGGGCATAACTAGTCAAGGCGATGGTTCTCACAGCCCTTATTTAAGAAAGTTACGTAAATCGTATTTTTATTTTAAAGAAGTATGGAATAATTAAACCTGGGTTTTAATATAAAATTCAGAGCAATCGGAGGCGTATTATGAAGTATTTAAAATTAGTTACACTTTGCATGACAGTATTCATGGCGATGATAATAACATCGAACGGTTTGGCCGAAATTTCGGCCACAACGTTCAAACCTTTTCCAGTCTATTCTGATGAGAATTCACCAGATAACCATTTTTTCCCTTCAGGGTGGATGGGTGACTCTGCTGATTTGGATATTGATACAGTTCATTTAGAAGGCTCACATGGCGGATCAACTTGCATTAAATTCGCTTATAGCAATAAAGCCACGCAAGGCGCACGTTGGTCAGGTGTGTATTGGCAGAATCCAGCCAATAATTGGGGCAGTCGTCCAGGTGGATATGATTTGACTGGCGCGACCAAATTAAGTTTTTGGGCTAAGGGTGCTGTTGGTGGGGAGCGTATAGAAGAATTTAAAGTTGGTGGAATTACAGGCGAATATTCTGATTCAGATATCGCGGGTATCGGCCCTGTTGTTTTAACAACCGAGTGGAAGCAATATAGCATTGATTTGGAAGATCTTGATTTGTCATCTATGATTGGTGGCTTTGCTTGGGCAGCCAATCTGGACAATAACCCAAATGGCGTGACTTTCTTTTTAGATGATATTCGTTACGAATAAAGATTAAGGATTAAGGATTAAGGATTAATTTTATGAATAATATTAAGCATACATATTTAGTGTTTGGAATGGTTTTTTCAATAGCTACAATATCTTTAGCTGGCTGCGGTCAAAAAACTCAAAGTAGCGGTTTTTCTGTGCAAGAAGAGTCTGTGGAGGTGGAGCAACAAATTGCATCAACGCCTACACCTATCGCTGTTGCAGCGCCGATAATGCGCGCAACACAGCCAAAAGCTGCACCTGTAGAAAAAAAGCCGTTTAAGCCATTTCCTGTATATTCTGATGAGAATTCACCGGACAATCATTATTTTCCATCTGGTTGGATGGGGGACTTTAATGATGTTACGATGAATTCCTCTTATCTAGAAAATGCTCATTCAGGTTCAACAAGTATAAAAATCACTTATGGCAATAAGGCTAGCCAAGGTGCGCGCTGGGCAGGTGTTTATTGGCAGAGCCCGGCTAATAATTGGGGCAGTCGCGCTGGCGGTTATGACTTGAATGGTGCTACTAAACTAACGTTTTGGGCACGCGGTGCAAATGGCGGTGAGCGTTTAGAAGAAGCCAAAATGGGTGGTATGGCCGGAGAATATGGCGATACAGACCTGGCAGGTATTGGACCAGTATTACTAAGTGCCGAGTGGAAGCAATTCAGCATTGATTTAGAGTTTAAAGATTTATCCAGAATTGTTGGTGGATTTGCTTTGGCGGTTAACTTAGATAAT
>JBLINS010000048.1:0-14899 GCA_047639455.1 Candidatus Omnitrophota bacterium | reverse complement strand
AGGCATTTTTTCTAAAGTTCTAAAATCAGCAAATCGATTTCCTTTAGCATAGTCTGCACGACCATTGATAAGCGGCTCTATAATAGCCTGCATATCATCCGGATTCATTTGGCCATCACTATCTACTTTAATGAGTATATCTGCATCTAAATCAATGGCTTTTTGATAACCAGTTAGCATGGCAGCGCCCACACCTTGATTAGTTTTGTGGACATGCGGTGTGACTTTGGGGTGATTTAAGTTCATGACGATTTGATAGGTTTGGTCTGTAGAACCATCGTCAACGACTATAATTTCGTCAACGTATTTAGGGATAGACTGTATGACTTGAGCTATTTTTGCTGCTGCATTAAAGGCTGGAATGATAACGGCAATTTTATTTTGTTCGGCTTTAGATTGACTCGCTTTTTGTTGCAATTCAAGTTCTGTCATATCAAGTCGTTTTGCTCCTCAGGATGACGGGGGCTGAGGTATTCTCAGCCTGATTTTGCTCTAGCTGGCATAATTCCAAATCTTTTTTTGTTTTGGCAACAATATAGTCTCCTAAGACCAAATAGTCCATGTCTGCTCGATTAAAGCTATCGATGGCGTCATGTGGAGTGGCCACAATAGGCTCACCCTTAACATTGAACGACGTATTAATTAGTATGGGGATGCCAGACTCTTCTTTAAACGCTTGTAATAATTGGGCTAATTGCGGATTTTCTTTAGCACTCACTGTTTGAATGCGAGCAGACCCATCTTCATGCGTGATGGCTGGAAGCAAAGCTTTCTTTTCTTCACGGACATTATAAACCATGAGCATATAGGGATTGGGGTAACTTTTGTCAAAATATTCCCCACAAAACTCTTCGAGAACAATTGGCGCAAAGGGTCTAAAGCCTTCGCGAAATTTGACGCGCGCATTTAAGATATCTTTCATTTCAGACTTGCAGGGTGTCGCCAATATACTGCGATTACCTAAAGCGCGTGGACCAAATTCCATGCGACCCTGAAACCAGCCTAGAATTTTGTCTTGATAAAGTAATTTAGCAGCGATTTGGGTGTAATTATTGGCATGTATATAAGGAAGACCTGATTGAACAATTTCTTCTAGATATTGATTGTCGCTGAAGCCAGGTCCTAAAAAAGCATCTTTCATTATGTATTTGCGTTTGCGATCCAATATGGCGTGATTCACCCATAGGGCCGCACCCATAGATGTGCCCGAGTCACCGGCAGCTGGCTGTATGAATATATTCTTAAATGGAGTTTCATCAACCAGACGACCATTGGCAACGCTATTTAAGCCAACGCCACCAGCAATACAGAGATTCTCCGAGCCTGTTTTGTTATATAGGAAGTTGGCCATATGAATGAAGACATCTTCAACAATGCGTTGCGCAGCCGCAGCTACGTGATAGTGATGATCTTTCCATTCCCCATTCTTGCCAGCAGGCCCAAATTCTTTTTCAAAACGTTCGCTAACACCACGGCGACGTGTGTAATGATAAGCAAAATAATCTAAATCAAGCTTAAATCCACCATCAGGTAAAAGGTGCACGATTTTTTTCATGCGATGATATATTTCATTATCTTTGTCGCCATAAGCTGAGAGGCCCATGAGTTTGCCTGGACCTGTTACAATTTCGAATCCAACATAGCGCGCAATGGCTTGGTAAAAAGCACCCAAAGAATGAGGTATGTCGACGGTGGATATCTTTTTTATTTTATTACCTTGCCCATGCGCTAATTGACAAGTTGTCCACTCACCACCACCATCAATTGTCATAATTGCAGCCTCTTGATATTCGGTGGGGTAATAGGCACTTGCGGCATGGCAAAGATGATGTTCAAGATAGTGAAACTTGAAGTTTGCGTTTTTTGATTTTGGGTATAGAGATTTAATGGTTTGGGGTAAGGCCCACATTTTTTTCCAATAATTGAACATACCCATGTTTTCTTCCATAGTCCAATTGCGCGATTCTTTGTATAGCGCAATCATTTTGGGTAAGTATCGTAAGAAGAATAAAGGTATTTTGGGGTAAGAAATAGAGGGCTTCCAACTAAAGGCTATATGTTGAATATCATCTAGACCGAGTTGTTGAGATTCAAGGCATTGCTGTATTGCCAATGTGGGGAACCCGCCTGAATGCTTTTTGCGTGATAGACGTTCTTCTTCAACGCCAAAGCGGACCATGTCATCAGTGACAATGGTGGCCGCAGCATCATGGCTATAACAATTAAATCCAAGAATATTCATAATAGTCGTATTCTAGCATAGAGAGGTGCGAGGCGCGAAGAACGATGTGCGGAGTGCGACGCATTGTGGTAATTCCTGAGAGTATGCAATTCTGCGTCTCTAGAATTTATAAATTATAGAAAACCGTCATACTGAACCACGCGGAGCAGTGGTGTGAGGATCCCACAGAAGAGACTCCTAATAGGCTAGTATTAATCAGCTAAAGCATTCTGGGGGATCTACAAGGGCCTCACTGTCTCAACCCGTTCGAAGCATGGGATCTTTATTCATCGCCCACGAACCTTCGCTGCTCCGCGCTCCTCATGATGACAAATTATATTTTCAATATAAAACCTTTGGACACACAGAATTGCATACTCTCAATTCCTCGTACCTCGTACACCGCACTTCTCTATGCTAGAATACCCCCTATGAATGCACTAATTATAGGATTTGGCAAAATGGGTATGTTGCATGCAGCTACTCTAAATACATTTAGTGAAATTAAAAATATCATGATTTGTGAGCCATCAGCTCTAATTCAAAGTGGCTTGAGAAGTTTTAATGCGCCATTCCCTATATTTAATGACTTAGAAAAAGCATTAGCCAGCCAAAAAATAGATTTGGCTGTGATTGCCACCCCAACATCAAGTCATACAGCTATTTTTAGGCGCTTGATGCAGAGTTCATTACATACCTTTATTGAGAAGCCTATGGCTTCTAATGTAGAAGAAGCCGGCCAATGCGTGAATGCCTGGCAAAAGACAAATTCGCAGCCTAAAGTCATGGTGGGCCACTGTCTTCGCCACACACCTACTTTTCAATTAGCTAAAAAAATGCTGGATGAAAATGCTTTGGGTGAGATTCAATCATTCACGGCCGAAATGTATTCACCGGATGTTCTCAAAAAAACAAAGGGTTGGCGATTTAAAAAAGGTCTAATCGGTGGCGGGGTTTTATTAGACTTGGGTAGCCATTTGGTGGATATGGTGCAATATTTATTTGGCATGCCTAATAATGTGAACGGCCACATTGAGCAAATAGTTTCAGCGCATGTTGAGGATGCTTTTGAAGCCTGTTTTGATTATGCTGACTTTAGCGGTGAGGTGACCGCCTCTTGGAGCAAGCCTGAAGTTCGCAAGGCCACATTATCTATCAAAATTCAAGGTAGTGCTGGAGATTTGGTTGTTCTGGACGATTGGATTGAGTTTAATCTCAAAGAGTCTTGGAGCGGCTATGCCACAGGACATAACACTTGTAGCATCACACAATTGGAGACACATGTCCCATTTGATTTAGCTGGACCTATGTATACACGCCAACTCAAAGATTGGACAGATTCCATATTAGGCAATCAGGTTTATCAGAATGACCTATATACAAATATGAATAATATGATTTTGATTGAAGCGATTCGGGAATCAAAACGCTCATCCATAAATATCCAAGATATCCCAAATCCATTACTTGAGGCAATTATTTAATGGATCAATTTATATTAGGCGACAATCAATTCTTTGGTGTTAACCATCACTCGAGATCTACCGGAGCTGATAAAGCCAAACGTTTTTCTAAGACCTCCGAAATAATTGAAGTTATGTGCGCAGCTAAACGACATGGGGCAGGTGGGGTTATGTTATCTGCGCATGATCGAGTTAAACAAATTATTCAAGCCATGCGATGCGAGCCTGAATTAGCCAACTTTAATGTATACGCGAATGTGCCTTATTTAATGAAATATGTTCAAAAATCAACGCAAGCTGGGTTAATTGGATTGGTTAAAGATATGGTTATCGGACAAGCGGGCCCTAAACGCCTGTATCGTGCGGCGCGCGCTTATCTCAAACGAGACTTTAGGCAATTATTATGTGCTGGCATAGATATAGAAATGGCGGCTTATCAACGTTTTAATATTAAAGCCATTTTTTTGCATAATGGCATTGTTGATTTGGTCTTAGGCTTAGGCTTAGTTGATGTATTACATGATTTTGATAACTATGTGCGTAATGAATATCAGGCCATCCCAGGATATGGAACGCTTAATTTACCTTTATGTGTTGAGACATTGAAAAAAGCCAGTATTCCCGAACCCCTTATCATGGCGCCATTTAACCATAAAGGTTTTCATATGAACCCTTCAAGACTCGCTAATGAACATGCTCTAGTTGAAGGGGGATTTAAGTTATTGGCTATGAATGTTATGGTTTCAGGGGGAAGCAATCCCCAAATAGCCTTTGAATATTTAGGTCAATTTCCTAAATTGAAGCATGTTATTATTGGGGCTTCTTCAGAAAATCACTTAGAACAAAATGCACGTTTAATTAAGCAATATTGCCGATAAGCTCATATGTCTACAATTTCTCACTCAAACCTTAAGCCACATAATAGACTCAAAATTTATGGCGCATTGCTGCTTTTGGCAGTGGGCGCTATTGCCTTAATCATGAGCGCAACTTGGCAGTATAAAGTTGGCGTAGCCCATGATTCCAAGGTGTATTTATCAATGACAAATCATATTATGGCTGGCAAAGGCGTGTATGTTTACTTTGAATCTTATTCTGTTTCATCTGACCCCATAGCGGCTTGGCCGCCCCTCTATCCAGCAACCATTGCTTTACTTGCACAAATTAATCAATCTCCGTTGGATACGGCTTGGGTATTGAATTGTTTTTTATTTGGTGCGAATATTTTTTTAATAGGTGTTTTGAGTTATTGGATAAGTCGTCGCTTTCTATTATCTGTGGCACTTATGCTTTTTTTCACACTTGGTTTTCAATGGAGGGGCTTCTACACATGGTTACTTTCTGAGCCTCTATTTTTATTCATGATTCATTTAGGAATCATGGCTTTGTGGAAATATTTGCGCACTCAAAAAAAATCTTGGCTAGTTTTGTCAGCTCTGGTCGTAGGCTGCATTCCGTTAATACGTTATGCTGGCATTGCTTTTATTCCTTGGACTGCACTGTGTATTTTACTTTTATTGAGAACAAATTTATTTAAGCGCCTCTGGTACAGTATTTGCTTTGGCACATTAGCTAGTTTACCGCTCACGCTTTGGCTAATTCGTAATTACACACAATTAGCCTATATGCGCCCAAAAGACGCCTCACTATCTAGTATACTTTTTGGCTCATTAATCAAAGCCGAAGAATTCATCCCAAATGGCACGCGCTTAAACTTTGAGCATACAATCAATGGAATTAAGTCCTGGTTTAGCGGGGCATTTTTTATGTCCACACAAAGCGTTTGCGTAGTTTTGATATTCGCATTAATCGGTGCTGTGACTTGGATAATCATAGGGTATATTCGCCGAAATCAATGCACTGCACGATTAGACATGCTCGTGATTTTATTAGTGTATGCTTTGGGCTATGCTACATTCTTAGCAATTAGTTTAAGTTTCTGCAAATTCTCAGGATCAATACCAGACCGTTATTTAATTTCTAGCTTCACGCAATTAATTTTATTTTTTGCATTGACGATTTTTATTATCAGCCATCAGTTCACAAAGTCATCACAAAGTGAGCGGGCGACGGATGAGGAGTCTTCTCTACGAACGGACCGCAACAGTGAGTCCCCATTTGATACGACGTGGCAATCCAGGCTCATATCTAGTTTTCGTAATTTAAACAATTACAAAACAATATACTATGCATTAATTTTAGTATTAATCGCTCTTTGGATTATTCCAACTACTCAAAGTTCCTTAAAGTGGTTTGACCAAACCCAAAAAACAGGCGCAGATGAATCCTCTGGCGCACGTTATTATCGCGCCAAAAATATCATCCAATGGTTTCCAACTGCCGAATCCATCAAGCTCTATTACACCCGCAAAGTTTCCACGCTTTAAACCTATTTTTTAAATATAAGCTAATATTCATCCGGACAGTGTGTAATATTTCACAATTTAGGTAACAACGTCGCGCTGAGTCGCGCGGAGGCCGGCGTCACTCTAGCTTTGCCGGCATTAGGTGTCTCGCTACGTGGCTCGCACCAGCACCACGACGTAAGGATCTCCCAAAAAAGCCTTTGCTGGGGGATCGTCACACTGCTTGCTCCGCGCAGCTCACGATGACATACTGAGGGCGTGGTAGTGTTTTTTTATATTTTTAAGGCTTGGTATATTTTATTACATATAATTACAAACCCAGTACCAACATTTTGTGATGATTCTGTCTAGGATGGTGCGTTACCCTAATCATGACACCTTACACATTGTCCCAAGGTCCCGTTTGGGGACGGTGTCGGGTAAATAATGCCGTGACATACGCGCATTCAGACCAAAAGCTGTGCTATAATTTCGTTTTTTAAATTTGGGTATAGGAATCTCTTTATATAGGAAAGAGATTTTTTATGCTTAATTCGATTTTTTTATATCTATTTATACTTTTTTTACTATAATATAATGAACATTCATATAATATTGACACAAAATTGATACTACTTCATAAATTATGAGCCAAATATTTAGAAAACGTACAAACTTACTCGCCAAAATATCTATAGTTCTTGGGGGCGCAACTGCCGCAGGGATATTAGTGCTAGGCTCTGTCTTAGATCAATCACCTTATTACACCCGTGTTGGAGTTCCTAGAGAACAACCTATACCCTTTAGTCATAAACATCATGTCGGTGGCTTGGGTATTGATTGCCGATTTTGCCATACCTCGGTTGAAGATTCGAGTTTTGCTGGCATTCCACCTACAGCAACTTGCATGAAATGTCACTCCGAAGTTTGGAAAGACGCGCCTATGTTGGAGCCGGTTCGTGAAAGCATGCGCTCAGGTAAGCCTATAGAATGGACGCGCGTGCACGATGTACCTGATTTTGTATACTTTGATCACAGCATTCATATTGCCAAGGGTGTTTCTTGTCAAACATGCCATGGTCGCGTGGATGAAATGCCTTTAATGAAAAAAGAAAATACCCTTTTTATGGGCTGGTGTATAGAATGTCATCGTAATCCTGAAAAATTTGTGGGGCCCAAAGAGCATGTCTTTGAAATGGGCTGGAAAGCAGATGAAGATCAATTGACTATGGGTAATAAATTAGTCAAAGATTATAATATTAAAACAAGCATAAATTGCTCAACGTGTCATCGCTAAGGAATACAATGGAAGATAATCAAGCCAACTCAGACTCTAATCAAAAGAAACATTGGAAAGACGATTTTGTGAATAAATCGGGCAAAGAATACTGGCGCAGCTTTGAAGAATTAGCTGAATCTCCTGAATTTCAAGAGTCGATTGCACACGAATTTCCGCAAGTTCCTGAGGTTTGGGACAAGTCGACCACTAGACGTAAGTTCTTACAGCTCATGGGCTCAGCCATTGCTATGGCTGGATTGGCTGGTTGTACGCGTGAACCTACAGAAAAGATTGTGCCTTATGTTAAGGCTCCTGAAGACATGATTCCTGGCCGGCCATTGTATTTTGCTACCGCCATACCTATGGCTGGTTTTGCACGCGGTTTATTAGTCGAAAATCATATGGGACGACCTACAAAAATTGAGGGTAATCCTAATCATCCGGATAGCTTGGGTGCGGCAGATGCCGTTATGCAAGCATCTATTATGTCTTTATATGATCCTGATCGCTTAAAAAATGTGGTCAAAAATGGCCGCATGAGTACATGGGACGCTTTTATCAACCATATTCAGGTTCGATTAGAAGCTCAAGCGGCTAAATCAGGAGCGGGACTTAGAATTTTGACCGAGACAGTGATTTCGCCTACTCTAGCCACACAATTACGCAATATTTTGAAAAAATTCCCGCAAGCTAAATGGCATCAATATAGCCCACAAAACCGTGATAATGAAAGAAGCGGTTTGATTGCTGCAACAGGTCGTGATTATGGTGTGCAATTTAATTTGGCTAAGGCTGATATTATCCTCTCATTAGATGCTGACTTTTTAACAGAAGGTCCTGGAGCATTACGCTATGCTAGAGAATTTGCTACGCGCCGCAAAGTACGTTCGGTTAATGGCAAAACTAAGGGTGCTGAAGGCATGAATCGTCTTTATGCTATTGAAGCAACACCCACTTTGACAGGCGCAATGGCTGATCACCGCTTAGCTGTTAAGGCCTCTAATATACAAGCATTATTGGCCGTATTATCAGCTAAATTAGGATTAGCTACTAATCAAGGCAAAAATCACGAATTTAATGAATCTCAAATGCATTGGATTGCAGCGGTCGCTGAAGATCTCATACATGCAAAAGGTCGTAGCTTATTAATAGCAGGACGACAACAACCCGATCAAGTGCATGCGATGACGGTAGCAATTAATAATGCTTTGGGTAATTTGGGGAAGACAGTCACATTTACGGATACGGTTGAAGCGCAATCTGTTGATCAAATGGGCGCCCTCAAAGAATTAGTTAAAGACTTGAATGCTGGTGAAGTGGATGACTTAATTATTTTTGATTCAAATGTCGTTTATAAGGCTCCGGCTGATTTAGAATTAGGTCAAGCCATCCAAAAAGCCAAAGAACGTGTTTATTTAGGCTTGAGCGATAATGAAACCGCTCAATGGTGCCAGTGGAATATACCCGCATCACATTTCTTAGAGTCTTGGTCTGATGCGCGTGCATTTGATGGCACCGTTTCGATTGTACAGCCGTTGATTCACCCACTATATGCCAGCAAAACCTCACATGAATTAGCTGGTGTTTTGGAGGGCAAAATTGGTCTACCAGGCCATGATATTGTTCAAGCTCTATGGAAAAAACAAGTTAAATCAACTGATTTTAAAAAAGCTTGGGAAAAAGTTTTGCATGATGGCCTTATCCCTGGAACACGCTTTAATGCATTAACAGTTACTGTTAAATCTAATCTAGCTATCGCCACACCACGGGTAAATAGCAATAAAGATGAATTGGAAATTGTTTTTAGGCCTAATCCATTATTGGGTGATGGTGATGATGCTAATAATGGGTGGCTGCAAGAATTGCCTCAACCCATGACACGCATTGCTTGGGATAACGTATTGCTCATTGCGCCAAAAACCGCCCAAAAACATCGTCTTAAAAACGAGTCTATGGCTGACTTAACGCTTGATGGGCGCACTTTGAGTGTGCCTGTTTGGTTGTCGCCTGGGCATGCTGAGGATTCCACAACTTTATATTTAGGTTATGGTCGTACGCGTGTTGGTAAAGTGGGTCTAGGCGTTGGTTTCAATGCTTTTGCTCTACAAAATTCAACCACGCCTAATATTTCAACTTCTCTAAAACTAAAGCGTGGTAAGGGTAAATACTCCTTAGCCACTACCCAAGATCATGCAACTATGGCCGATAGAGCTTTGGTCAGAGTGACTGATAAAGATAACTTTGAACATCATCCTGAGTTTGCGCAGCACATGGTTCACGATCCTAAGCCTTCAGAAACTTTATATAAACCCGAAGAACATTTGAAGGGCGAATATCAATGGGGTATGACAATTGATTTGAATGCTTGCAATGGTTGTGGTGCTTGTACAATTGCTTGCCAGTCAGAGAATAATATTCCAGTTGTGGGCAAAGACCAAGTTTTGGTTGGCCGCGAAATGCATTGGATACGCGTGGATCGTTATTATAAAGGTGATGTAGAAAACCCAGAAACTTATCATCAGCCCGTACCTTGTATGCATTGCGAGAATGCGCCTTGTGAGCCGGTTTGTCCCGTGGGCGCAACCGTTCATAGTGATGAAGGTCTTAACGAAATGACTTATAATCGCTGTGTCGGTACACGTTATTGCTCAAATAATTGTTCGTATAAGGTTAGACGTTTTAATTTTTATAATTTTGTAGATTCAAAGACACCGCAATTAAAAATGCAACGTAATCCAGATGTGACCATTCGTACTCGCGGTGTTATGGAAAAATGCACTTATTGCGTCCAGAGAATTAATACAGTCAAAATTGATGCAAAGAAACAAGACCGCAAAATTCGTGATGGTGAAATTGTTACAGCCTGTCAGCAAACATGTCCGACACAAGCGATTGAGTTTGGTGATATTGCAAACGCTAGGAATAAGGTGGCTGTAGCTAAGGCAGATGATTTGAATTACGGAATTTTGACAGACTTAGGCACAAGGCCAAGAACTACTTATTTAGCCAAAGTTAGAAATCCCAACCCTGTATTAGAGCCACATAAGGGCGCTGTCGGTGTTGGAGCTGGACATTAGGAATTAAAGAGATAAATAAATGAGTGATGAAAATATAAAAATAAAAGCCAAACCCATGGTTCCGGCTGGTGAGACTTATGCCTCATTAGATGACACTATTATTGGCATACCTTTAGAGAAAAAAGTCCGTCCCGGTTGGGTCGTCGGTCTATTGATCGCTTTTTCTCTACTCATGACATTGAAGCTGGCTGTGGTGTGGTTATTTGCTAAGGGTGTTGGTATTTGGGGCATTAATATTCCCGTTGGTTGGGGCTTTGCGATTATTAATTTTGTTTGGTGGGTTGGTATTGGTCATGCGGGTACGTTTATTTCGGCCATCCTTTTCTTAGTCAGGCAACCTTGGCGAACATCTATCAATCGCTACGCTGAGGCCATGACTTTGTTTGCTGTAGCTTGTGCGGGCGCATTTCCTTTATTGCATATGGGTCGCCCTTGGCGATTTTGGTATATGTTCCCTTATCCCAATACCATGGAATTGTGGCCGCAATTCCGCAGCCCCTTAGTTTGGGATGTTTTTGCCGTATCTACTTATGCAACCGTGTCATTATTATTCTGGTTCACCGGACTAGTGCCTGATTTAGCTTCAGCTCGCGATAAGGCTAAGAACAAATTAGTTAAAACACTTTATGGTTTTGCGGCCTTAGGTTGGCGTGGTTCGGCTGAGCATTGGGAAAGACATCAAATGTCTTATCTTTTATTGGCCGGTTTGGCCGCACCACTTGTCTTGTCTGTGCACACGGTTGTGAGCTTTGATTTTGCCATGTCCATTCAACCCGGTTGGCATACAACTATTTTTCCACCATATTTTGTAGCTGGGGCCATTTATTCTGGTTTTGCTATGGTTTTGACACTTATGTTGCCTGTACGCAAGTATTACCGTCTTGACCATTTGGTTAGTGATAAAGTTATTGATAATATGGCCAAAATTATGTTGGCTACTGGCCTAATGGTTTTTTATGGCTATATCGTTGAGAGCTTCGTAGCTTGGTATTCAGGTTCACAATACGAAGGCTTTATGATGATTAATCGTATGACGGGTCCATACGCAATATTTTATTGGGCTTTGATCTTTTGTAATGGATTTACCCCCCAATTATTATGGTTTAAACGCATTCGCAAAAATCTATGGTTTTTGTTTGCGATTTCGATTGTTGTTAATATTGGTATGTGGCTCGAACGCTTTGTGATTGTGATCACGAGTTTGCATCGGGACTTTTTACCATCATCTTGGGATATGTTTGTTGCAACTAAATGGGACTGGCTCACGTTCATTGGCACACTCGGTTTATTCTTTACCTTAATCTTTTTATTCATGCGTGTATTGCCGATGATAGCGGGCTTTGAAATGAAAGAAATGTTGCATCACGAGAAGAAACACGAAGATGAGTAAGTCTACTTGGGGTGTAATGACGCGCTTTGATACGCCAGAGGATTTATTAGCTGCCTGTGAAAAGGTAAGAGATGCTGGCTATAAAAAAATTGATGCTTATGCGCCATTTCCGATTCATGGATTAACAGAAGCCTTGGGCAAACCTAAAACAAAAATTCAATGGCTTATTTTGGCTGGTGGGATATTTGGTGGTTTTGGTGGTTTTTTCATGCAATGGTATGCCAATGTTGTTTCATGGCCTTGGAATGTTGGCGGACGTCCCTTAAATAGCTGGCCATCCTTTATGCCGGTGACTTTTGAATTAACCATTTTGTGCGCAGCCCTTGTTGCCGTGATTGGTATGTTCGCCTTATGTGGATTTCCTGAACCGTATCATCCAGTTTTTAATTTGGATGAATTTGAGGGCGCTTCTAAGGACAAATTCTTTGTTTGCATTATGTCCAAAGATTCTAAGTTTGATATAGCTAAGACTAAACAATTTATGGAGTCACTCAAGGGTGACGGTGTTTTTGAGGTGCAACCATAATGCGCAAACAATTACTCACATTATTAGGGCTGATTTGCTTACCCTTGCTTGTTTCTGGCTGCATGCGTGATATGCAAGAACAACCACGCTACGAACCTCTCGAAAAAAGTGATTTTTACGAAAATGGACAAGCCTCACGCCATTTTGTTGAGGGCACTGTTGCCGTTGGCACTCTAAAACATGATAGTCATTTATATGAGGGTAAGGTAGACGGAAAATTCGCCAAGTCTTCACCTTTACGGGTCACGGAAGTCTTGCTTAATAGAGGTGAAGAGCGCTTTAATATTTTTTGTTCCGTTTGCCATGGCAAAACAGGTTATGGCGATGGAATGGTTGTCCAACGTGGGTTTCCAAAACCGCCCACATATCATATTGAGCGTTTGAGAAATATTGATGACGGGTATTTATTTAATGTTATCACCAATGGTTTTGGTAAAATGTCAGCTTATTCTGATCAAATCAATGCAAGAGATCGCTGGGCAATTATCGCTTATATTCGCGCCTTACAATTAAGCCAAAATATACCCGCTAAACAATTATCGCGCCAAACCCTAACCTTATTAAACGAGCCTAAGGTTGAAGAAGCGCATCATGAGGCAGCACATTAAAATGAATAATAATACCGTGCTAAATAAGTTTGACATCAAATTCCTGCTCATTGGCAGCTTATTATTAATAGCTGGTTTTGTGGGTAGCTTGTCTACGAAAGAAGTCTTTTTTCAGGCTTACTTTCTTGGATTTACTTTTGTGGTTGGATTGCCTTTAGGCGCGTCATTTGTGATGCTAATTCATTATTTAACACATGGCTCATGGGGTTTTGCTATTCGCAAAGTGGGCTTAGCAGCACAGCGCACTTTCCCTTTAATTGCTTTATTTATACTACCTGTCTTTGCAGGCATAAAATATATTTACCCATGGACTAATCCTGAACTGGTGGCTCAAAGTCACTTATTGCAGCATAAAGCCGGCTACTTAAGCATTCCGTTTTTTGAAATTAGAGCCATTTTTTATATTGCGGTGTGGATTATTCTATCGATTTATCTAGAACGCAAATCAAATGAGCTATTAAGTGATGCTTCTGATGAGGGCCGTACCAAAATGCAACTCATTGGTGGTTTGAGTATGCTAGCCTTTGTGTTCACGACGACTTTTGCTGCATTTGATTGGTTGATGGCTTTAACACCAGAATGGTTTTCGACTATATTTGGTATCTTTAGCATTATTGGATACGCCTTGCTAGCAGTGACTTTCATGACTGCTATGTCCCTACGCCATGTAGGCATGAAAAAAACTCAAGATATGCATGATTTAGGCAATCTCACCTTAGCTCTAATCATGCTTTGGATGTATATGGCATTTTCGCAATTCTTTATTATTTGGTCAGGTAATTTGCCGGAAGAAATTATTTGGTATTTGCCAAGAACGCAGGGTGGATGGGTAATAGTCGCCTGGGTTTTGGCTATAACTCATTTTTTCATACCTTTCTTTGTATTAATCAATCGCACAGTTAAACGGAGCAAAACAATTCTATTTGTTCTTTGTTTATGGATTATTGGTATGAGATTCTTAGATTCAATATGGACAGTATTGCCTAACTTTTGCGCATCCGTTTCTGATATTTCTTGGCTACATTTTGCAATACCGGTCGGATTATTCTGTATTTGGTATGCTTTTTTTATCAAGCAATTAGAGACTTTAAAATCATGAGCCCCAAAGACACGTACGAAAAGTCAGATGTTGAGGCTAAGCCTGTTGTTATTTTTATGATTTATATGGCGGTACTTTGCATATTCACATTTGTAGTCTGTGCAGTGATTTTTAGAGGATTTGAAAAAGGCTTTGAATTCATAGATACTAAGCCACATAATATGTTTAATAAACAAACGCCACCAGACTCACCACTTCTCTTAATTGATGAGCCGGCTAATTATCAAGTAGCTTTATCAAAAGAAAATACAAAGTTACATGGATATGGATGGTTGAGTAAAGAAGCGGGTATTGCGCATATCCCAATTGAAGAAGCTAAGGCCTTATATTTAAAGAAAAAATTAAAAAAATAGCGTACAAACATTTGAGAATCGTATCGAAACTTTAAGACTTTGGTGTATATATTGAAGAATAAAAAAATAGTAACTCTCGTTCTTTTTATAATTGGTTGTATTTCTCTAGGGAATAGTCAGGTTAGCGCCGAACAGATGGCTGACCCCTTGAAGAAAGTTGCCATCCATCAAAATTTGAACAATCAATTACCTATGGACGCGAAGTTTCGTGATTCCACCGGTAAAGAGGTTCGTTTAGGGGATTATTTCAAAAAAGATAAACCCGTAATACTGAACTTCGTCTACTATGAATGCCCAATGCTTTGCAAATTATCGCTTAATGGTCTTGTGCGGACTTTGAATGTGCTCGACTTTGCGATTGATAAAGAGTTTGATATTGTTACGATTAGTATTGATCCTGGCGAAACACCAGAATTGGCAGCAGCAAAAAAAGACGCTTATGCCAAGTCTTATCATAGGGATGGCGTTGAGGGTGGTTGGCACTTTTTAATTGGTGATGAAGCAACTTTGCAAGATATAACCAAGACGGCTGGTTTTG
>JBLINS010000047.1:0-15576 GCA_047639455.1 Candidatus Omnitrophota bacterium | reverse complement strand
AAGTGACTGCAGGCTTTAAAGAGTTTGAGGCTGTTAGAAAAGCCATTGAAGGCGCTTCGATCGAATTCCTTTCTGCAGAACTTGCCATGGTTCCCGATACGAGCATTAAAATAGAAGCTGCGGACGCACCTAGAATTTTGGCTTTGGTTGAAGCCTTGGAAGACTTGGATGATGTGCAAACAGTTTCGGCAAACTTTGATATTCCCGATGAATTGTTGGAGGCATAGGGTATCAAGCGTAATTGTCATTTGAGAATCGATGAATATTATTGGGCGCAAGAGTTTGGAAGATATTATTCTGAATCCAGCTTGCTTGCAGAAAGTTTTTTTTAATTGAAAATATTAGGTGTGGATCCAGGCTTGCGTGTGACGGGTTATGGCGTTATTAAATTAGTAGGCCAAGATGTCCAGTTGCTTGAAGCGGGTGTGGTTAAAACAACAACCAAATTACCTATTGCAGAACGCTTGGCCGAAATTCACGAAGGTTTAATGAGTTTGATAGCAGACACGCAGCCCGATGTTATGGTGATTGAGAAATTGTATTCTGACTATCGACATCCCACCACAGCCATACTCATGGGTCATGCTAGAGGCGTGATTTGTTTGGCAGCAGGGCTTAACAAAATTCCATTAGAAAGCTTGCCTTCCACGCGTGTAAAAAAAATGATTGTGTCACATGGTCACGCTTCCAAAGATCAAGTTGGACGCGCAATTCAAGGTATACTAGGACTTAAAGAAGTCCCAAAGCCAGCAGACGTCTCGGATGCCTTAGCCATTGCTATAGGTTATGGATTAACAAAGGCCAAATTCAATACAGGGCTTATGCTTTGATTATAATAAGAAGAGGGAAGTGAATTGATTACACGAATTGAAGGAGAATTGCAAGAACGTAATGCTGCTAGCATTGTGATTAAAGCCGCGGCTTTATTTTACGAAATTTTTGTTCCACCATCTGTTTTGGCTGATTTTGAGGCTAAAGAAATTGGTGAGGTTGTGTCGTTAGTTACTTATTATTATATCCAAACGGATCCCTCGCGATCCATGCCAGTTTTGATTGGTTTTTTAAACCCTGTTGAACGTGAGTTTTTTGAGAAATTCATAACAGTATCGGGCATTGGCCCAAAAGCGGCCTTACGGGCCCTTTCGGTTCCCATATCTAGCATTGCAGACGCTATCGACGCCTCAGATAGGACTTTCTTAAAAACGCTGCCAGGTGTCGGAGAGCAGCGCGCAAGAGAGATTATTGCCAAATTGCAGGGTAAGGTTGGACGCTTTGGCTTGATTCAAGATGGCGGGCAATTAAATAGCAGCGTTCATTCGGGATCGAATTATATCGCTGAGGCCATGGAGGTCCTGTCACAATTGCAATATAAGCCAGAAGAAGCCCGGCGAATGGTAGATTCAGCCATAGCGCTTAATCCCAAAATAAAGTCGGCTGAAGAATTGCTCAATGATGTTTATAAGCAAAAATCTAAAGTGGGGGCTCTATGAGTACAGAAAACGCTCCTAAGCCCAAACGCGAAGCTATGGAGTTTGAGCGTGACGAGCGTAAGCGCGTGGTTGATATGGTCTCAACTGATGATGATAAAGTCATAGAGCTGTCGTTACGGCCATCGCGATTAGAAGAGTTCACAGGTCAAGATTCAGTCAAAGAAAACTTGGATATAGCGATTCAGGCGGCGCGTGGCAGAAATGAGCCGATTGAACATATATTACTTTCTGGACCACCAGGTTTGGGCAAAACTACCCTATCGCATATTATTGCGCAAGAAATGGGCGCAAAGATTGTTGCTACGTCTGGCCCAGCCATTGAACGCGCGGGCGACTTGATTGGCATATTGACCAATCTTAATGATGGTGACGTTTTATTCATCGATGAAATTCATCGCATGAGTAAGGTTGTGGAAGAATTTATTTATCCAGCCATGGAAAATTTTAATATTGATTTCATTATCGATAAAGGCCCTTATGCTAAAACGATTAAATTCTCGCTTAAAAAATTCACTTTAATTGGCGCGACGACTCGATCCGGTTTATTGTCAGCGCCTTTAAGAGATAGATTCGGCATATTGGCCCATTTGGATTTTTATGACTCTAAAGACTTAGTCAAAATTGTGCAGCGTTCGGCAAAGTTGCTTAATATCAATATTGATCGCACATCAGCTATGGAAGTGGCGATGCGGTCTAGAGGCACGCCTCGTATTGCCAATAGGCTACTGAAGCGGGTACGTGACTATTCACAAGTGAAGGAGTCTGGCGACCTTAGCTTGGATATAGCTAAAATGGCACTCAAGGGCCAGGGCGTGGATTCTGCTGGCTTAGACTCTGTTGATCGGCGCGTATTGTTGGCAATTATTGATATATACGATGGGGGGCCTGTTGGAATTGATTCTTTGGCCGCATCGATGAATGAGGAATCAGACACTATCGTTGATGTTGTTGAGCCTTATTTGTTAAAAGCTGGTTTTTTAAAAAGAACTTCGAGAGGTCGTGAAGTCACTCAATTGGCCCGCAATCATTTTAAGAACTCGGCGCATGCTTAATTTGATGTGTATCTCATGCACTTACCAAATAATATATTGAGGTTGCCGCGTAGCAAGCGACGCGACAACCTTTTCTCCATTATTTTAATAGCTCTTGGCGTACTGTATCCCGCACTAGGCCTTGCGTCACAACAAGCTGAGCAAATTATTCGTGTTCAAATTTATCGCGGGCAGTCTCCAGCAAAATTAACCATATTAGGCGGTTACCGTATTTTAGATATTAAGACAGGTGAATCATTGGCGGATAGCCGCCATTTGCCAGGTGTTAATATTCAGGTCAATTCCTCAGGCATTGTGATTGCAGGCGTCCAATTCGGTCAGTCTGCCCAAATTCATAGCGATGATCCCAAAGACTTATTCGTCAACAAACATCCTTTTAGAGGGTTTCTGGAGGTTCACGCTCAAGATAATGGCAACCAATTGTTAATTGTGAATCATATACCCATGGAAGAGTATTTGTATGGCGTATTATTTCATGAGGTGGGAGCCTGGTGGCCCGCTGCGGCATTGGAGTCTCAGGCCATAGCCTCGCGCACATATGCGATGTACCAGCGCCAAATTCGCTCTAAATACCTTTTTGATGTTTTTAATAATCAGAGTTCACAAATGTACGGTGGAGCGAATTCGGAAAGAAAAAAATCCAATGCAGCTGTTGATGACACACGTGGAAAGGTATTAACTTATGCGGGAGCGATACTGCCTAGTTTTTATCACGCGACTTGCGGTGGCGTAACGAGAGATGCATCTGAATTATGGAAAGTGAGCTTGCCGCCATTGGACGGTGGCGTCAAATGTGCCACATGCTGGTTTTCGCCGCATTATTCTTGGAATCAGTCTTTGACAGCTGATGAATTAGGCCAAATATTAAAAAAGCATAATATACATGTAGACGAAATTAGAGATGTGAAAGTCACAACTAGGTCATCTTCGGAAAGGGCTTTGAAGATTGATATAAAGGGAGATTCTAGCGTTAATGTTGCGGCTAAAGATTTGAGGTTGTGGATTGGCTCAAGTGTTATTCGCAGCGAACTTTTTGATGTAGAAACCATTCGTAAAAATATAAAATTTAGTGGCCGAGGTTGGGGGCATGGTGTGGGTATGTGTCAATGGGGTGCCCTAGGCCTGTCTTTGCTTCGTAAAAATCACGCCGAAATACTCATCTTCTATTATCCTGGGTCACAAATAGAGAAGCTCTATTAAAAATAAATTATGTGCGGACGATTTTCGACAATAACGGATATTAATAAAGTGGGCAAAACCTTGGGGCTTTCGTGGAAAACGCTCATTGGGTTTGAGCCTAGATATAATATAGCGCCATTACAACCAATCATAGCTATATCAAATGTAAAAGCGAGTGAGCCGGATATACTTAGCTGGGGGCTGGTTCCACAATGGTCAAAGTCTCCTGAGAGTAGTCGCGCCCCCATTAATGCTCGTTTAGAAACCATTCAGGAAAAGCCAAGTTTTAAAGGACCCTTTAAGAATCAACGTTGTTTGATTCCGGCCAATGGATATTATGAGTGGCAAAAACAGGGCGTGGCCAAAATTCCACATTATTTTAGCAGACAGGATGGGGATGCTTTTTTATTTGCTGGCATTAAATCAATATGGGCATCAACAGATGGATCGGAGATCCACTCGTGCGCGATTATAACTTTGCCGGCCTCGAATGCCATAAAGCCAATCCATGATCGGGCGCCAGCGATCGTAGCGACAAATCATATTGAACAATGGATGGACTTTAGTTATTATAGAGGTTCGGATTTGGTTGGGTTGCTTGCTCCCATAGGGGACCAGGAAATCAAAATCACCCAAGTGGAGACGCATGTTAATAATCCGTCTAATGATGATAGTCGATGCACTCAGCCAATTGTAAAGGATAGCCATGCCAACTAGAAACTCACATGATATGCTGGTTAATGTAAAATCTAAATTATCCCGCGCTGAAATTGATCAACAAGAATTAGAGCTAGAAGCATCTGCCAAATTTTTATTCAAAGATTTAGACAATGCCGAAAGGGTTAAGCTGGGCTTAAAACGCCAGTCAGAACAAGTTCTCCAAACCTCATCAAATGATGTAATAACTCTTAGTATAGAAGTTGCCGCCATGATTATGGCTATTAGCGCATTCACCTGGGTATTCTCTTCAGGGAACGTGACTTTGAGTCTTATTGCTGGAGGCGCATCGCTTGCAGCGGGCACCCTTGCCTGGTTTTATCTTAAAAAGAATTAATTCTTTTTAAGATAAAACTTTAAAATATTCCTACTTGTTGAGCTTGCGAGCTAGGGCTGGTTTTTCTGGCTGGATTAGGACTTCATAGCCTTTTTCTTGCGGCACCCAAAATGTGGCCATTTCATATAGCCCAGTACCTATTCTGGCTATGGCGAGACCGACTCCTCTGGCAGCGCCAGTTGTTAAACCCTGAAAGAGATCGGTTTGCTGAGTTGTGTCATGGATTTTGATAGGTAATTCCCATAGGCCCTGCAGGGCATTATCAACACCACGATCAAACTTTTTGGCGTCAGCATCGGGTCGTGGTGGCTTGGCATCGTTTTGCTTGGTTGTCTCGTCAAATTTAATGGGTGAGTTTGACGTCCCACCGACAGCATTCGCAAATCCACGATTTATTTCCTTGGCATTAGCATTCACGGGTTCGACGTCACTTGCCATGGCGTGGGTAGTGAGAGTGAATGCGCAAAATAATAAAAATGGCAAAAATGGGATTGCTGGTACTATGGTTGATTTATGCATAGACATACTTTAACTCGTGCGGTATTTATTGGTCAAGGAATGCATTGTGGGCTAGGTTTATACTTGATAGAATGAGCCCAGATAAATAAGCCCTTATTAGCATACAGGAGGTCGATTATGGTTACAGCAGAGCAGATTATGACGCAAGAAGTCCTTTTTGTAAGTCCCGACGCTTCAATTTTAGACGTCGTGCGAATATTAACTGATAAGCGAATTAGCGGTTTGCCGGTGGCAGACAGGGATCGTAAATTAGTTGGCGTTATCACTGAAAAAGACGTCCTCAAATTGCTTTTTGAAGACGATGCTAAGACGCGTTTTGTTAAAGACTTCATGACCTGTGGTGCCACAGCTTTCAAAACTACAGATACCATTGATGTGATTTGTAGGTATTTTATCAAGAGCACGGTGAGGCGAGTTCCTATATTAAATAATAGGGATGAGTTAGTCGGCATTATTAGCCGTAGAGACATCATAGCCGAAATTAAGCGAATTAAAGGCATATAAACACTTCCCGGATATTGACTTAAGGCCATTTCTCCCGCGCCTGACTCAGGTTGCGTAATACATCCAGCAATAGAATTTTTCCAAGTATAGACATATACATCCCTTTTTTTCGCCTGACCCTTGAAATTGGCCGCTGCATCAGGTAAATATGTTTATAGCGGAGCTTTATTATTTTTATGCATTGAAAGTATTTGAGCTGTGCGTCCCTCTACGTGGTGTGGCATAGCTGTAATGATGAGACGGCTTGTTGGGGCGTGCAGCTCTCATGCTTTTAGCACGACCTCAATCCCACATGTCGAATTGTGATAGAATTTTGGTATGCCTGAGTCCAAACTTGATGAAGTTATTAAAAAATGTGGTTTCAAAAATACTTACGCGTCTGTCGTTGGCATTGGCTCGCCATTCACCTTGCGCGACCATACCTTGGCTGTCTTGACTCTTTATCGCAAATACTTCGAAAGCCATCATTTACCTCCTCAAATAAGCCAAAATTTTTTTGAAGAAATGCTGATTTTGCACGATGTGGGTAAACCTGAAGCCATTCAACATGGCGATAAACGCCTCCAACATAAATTCACCATCCCGCTAATGAATGCCTCAGCAAAGCTCCTGAATTGGAGTGAACCCCAGCTGAATATAGCCATAGGTCTTTTGAACGGAGACCCCATAGGCTCATTTCTCAAACAGGAGATTGACATATCGCAGGCCATTCGCATATTGAATAAAATGCTCAAATTTTCTGGATTGCCTAAGAGTAGTTTTTTAAGGGCTATGACCATTTATTACCAGATGGATACCGCATCCTATAGCACCATTGGCGGCGTGATATCATCTTTGGATTTTTTATACGCGTGGAATGAAGACCATAATGCAATTCTTTGGGATGCGGAAAATAAGTATTTGCAATTTTCGGATAATGTTGACAGGGAGTTTAATAAATTGATAAAAGAATTTGATGCGTCATGACAGATTTGAATGAACGGCCTAAACAAGTTCATAGCCTTAAGGATTTTGATTTTGAATTGCCAAAACATTTAATTGCGCAATCTCCATTGAAAGACCGTGATAGCTCAAAAATGCTCATATTGGATAGAGAAAAGAATTCGTTTAAAGATACGGTCTTTAAATCCATTCTTGACCTAATCAACCCAGGCGATGTTTTGGTTTTGAATAATACCAAGGTATTTCCGGCTAGATTGTTTGGCAAAAAAGCCACGGGTGGCAAAATCGAAGTTTTATTAGCTGAACGATTAGAGTCAGATGAATTCGTTTGGAAAACATTGACTAAACCAGGGCTTAAGGAAGGTAACCAAGTTCATTTTGAGAACTCGGATATCGTTGCTGAATTTGCCGGTATGAGCCCAGATGGGTATTGCCTTTTGCGCTTCAACGAACCCGCTCTTGATGCTTTGACACAAAGCCAAGGTAGTATGCCATTACCTCCCTATATAAAGAGAGTCGCTGATCAATCAGACCAGGAGAATTATCAAACTGTTTATGCTGAAGACGAGGGTTCGATAGCCGCACCTACGGCGGGTTTGCACTTCACCAAGCCTCTGCTTGAGGCCTTGGAAGAGAAGGGTGTCCGCATTGAATATATTACTTTACATGTCGGTTACGGCACGTTTCAGCCTGTTAAGGATATGCTCACGCATCAAATGAAGCCGGAGCGCTTTGTGCTTAAGGAAGCGACAGCCGTGGCGATTAATGCGGCCAAAGAAGCTGGTTGTCAAATATGGGCAGTGGGCTCTACTGCCACACGTGTGCTGGAAACATGTGTCATGAAAGGTAAGGCAGTGGCTGGTGACGGTCGAACGGACTTATTCATCACACCGCCGTTTGAGTTTGAAGTAGTTGACCATATTATAACGAATTTTCATTTACCCGAATCAACTTTGCTTATGTTGGTTTCGGCTTTTGCGACAAACGATTTTATTAAAGAAGCCTATCAACACGCCATTCAAAAAGAGTATCGCTTCTTCTCTTATGGCGATTGTATGGTAATTCTTTGAGCGCATTGCGTAATTCAAAAAACACCGCCACAAAACATCTAATATTTGATATTCTAGTGGTAGTGTGTGGCTGCTAGCGCTCCTCACAATGACGTTATGCGAGTGGCCAAAAATATTAATAGCCTTTGCGTGAATCGGGAGTTAACTTAATGGAATTGAGCGAATAGTGATTGACTCTAAGAAAACATTACAAGATTTATATTTTTACTTTTGGATAGGGATAGTCTTATACGTGTCTGGTTCCGTATTGGATATCATTCACCTGTATCAGTCAAAAGGCAGGGTGCCGATAGATTTTTCTTTTTACCTAGTTCTATTATCATTGAACATTTCACTACTTTCCAAGCTAAAAGATTTGAGCAATTTGGCGAGACGTCTATTCATTATTAAGTTCATTCTTTTTGCATGCTTCTTTTATCCGCAAATGCTGGGCACGCCAAGCGGCGGTTGGGCTTATTCTGGGCATTGGCCGCATGGCATGTTTCAACGTGTGGCGCATATGAGCGCTTTTGTTTTTGAATTATTTTTAACGCTACACTTAATTAAGAGATCCATACGTTTTGTCTTTGCGCATCGCGACGATGATGATATAAAAAAAAATATACAACATAGAGAACTTGATTCATGAAAACTAATCAAAATAATTTGGTCCAAATTGCCTTGCAGGCGGCTATAGCATATCCCTTGAGATTCGGGGCTTTTGAGTCAGATTCTTGCGGTCATGGACACGCAGTGCCATCCGTAGGAGGCATCACCTATAACGTGCGCATTGGCGACAAAGCTTTTGGTTGGGTGGGCGATCATATCGAACCAGGCGTTTCAGCTTTATTGAGTCAAAAGGAACGCTCTAGTCGCGAGAGTAAAGCAGTCCAGTTTTTGGCTTGCGTTGGTAATAAGGCTGTTTTAGTTTCTGGTAAGGCTAAGGGCACGGTGGGTACTGTGGCTGGTCACCATGGAGGTGTTGAACACTTGATTATTGACTTTCCGAAAAAGGTTCTTCAAAAATTAACTTATGATGACAAAATCATGATTCATTCATGCGGCCAGGGTCTAATGATAGATGGGGCTGGAGATACAAAGATTTATAATACTGACCCGAGTTTACTCCAGCCTTGGGGCGTTAAACAAAATATAAAAGGGCAATTGCAAGTACCGGTAGCATTAATTGTTCCCGCTGCATTGATGGGCTCTGGAATTGGTAATGCAGATCCTGGATCGGGCGATTACGATATCACCACTCAAGATGAAGCCATGGTTAAACGTTTGGGCATAGATAAATTACGCTTTGGCGATTTTGTAGCCATTGAAGATGCGGACAATACCTATGGCCGAAATTACTTTGAGGGAGCTATGACTATAGGCATTGTTGTTCACTCGGATAGCTTTTTATCAGGTCATGGCCCTGGAGTCACGACGCTTATGAGTTCAAAAAAAGGTTTTGTTCAGCCCATACTTTCAAAGAAGGCGAACTTGGCTGATGTTTTAGGCATAGGCAGCAGTAGTCGCCAAACGTCTACCAAATCTAAATAATCACATTGCCCCATTTTGAAATAACCCACCAAGACCCCACTTCCAAAGCGCGCGTGGGTAAGCTCTCGACAAATCACGGAGTTATAGACACGCCTGTTTTTATGCCTGTTGGCACCAATGCGACGGTTAAAGGCGTTCGCATTGATGCTTTAGAGTCCATGGGTTGCCAAATCGTATTATCGAATGCTTATCACTTATATTTAAGGCCTGGGGTCGACTTATTAAAAGAAATGGGTGGCGTGCGAGAGTTTATGGGGTGGAAGGGTGCTTTGTTGACTGATTCGGGCGGGTATCAAATCTTTTCTCTAGATAAGTTCAGAAAAATAAAGGAGGAGGGCTTAGATTTTAAATCACATATAGATGGCTCTAAACATTTTCTGTCTCCTGAAGATGTAGTTAAGAATCAATATGCCATGGGAGTTGACATTATGATGCCTTTGGATGAATGCGTGCCCTATCCCTGTGAAGAAAAAGACGCTAGGCGAGCTCTAGATCTAACCTATCGCTGGTTAAAGCGTTCCAAAGAAGCTTGGCTCGATTTACCAACAAACCGCGGGCATTTATTTGGCATTGTTCAGGGTAGTACGTGGCCCGCATTGCGCGCGGAGGGTGCCCAGCAATTGGCTGAGCTTGATTTGCCGGGATATTCCATTGGTGGCTTGTCTGTCGGGGAACCGCAATCTTTGATGATGGATATGTTGGATGCAACCGTGCCGCATTTGCCTGATGACAAGCCCCATTATTTAATGGGGGTGGGCTATCCTGATGATGTTCTTTTAGCAATTGAACGTGGCGTGGATATGTTTGACTGCGTGATACCAACACGCAATGGTCGCAATGGATCATTTTTTACATTAGACGGCATTATGCAAATAAGGAATGCGCGTTTCACGCAGGATCAAAAGCCATTGGATGATGATTGCATATGCTATGCTTGCCAAAATCTCTCACGGGCTTATATGCGCCATTTGTTTCAAAGCAAAGAAATGCTTGGGCCAGAACTGCTTTCTTTACATAATTTAACATTTTATATACAATTACTTACAAATATTCGCTTCTCTATAGTGAATAACTCATTTCAACAATACAAGAAAGAATTCCTAACTCGTTATGGTACAGACAATAATGAATAATGTAAGCCCTTTTATCCTGTTATTTGAATCTGCTGGTGGCGAACCACCGGCCTTATTAAGCTTTGCTCCACTAGTTTTTATGTTTGGCGTTTTTTATTTTCTATTAATTCGCCCGCAACAAAGAAAGCAAAAAGCGCAAAAGGTAATGCTGGGAGCCTTAGTCAAGAACCAGCAAGTGGTTACCACTGGCGGAATACATGGAACTATTGTTCAAGTTAAAGAAGAAACAATCATTGTTAGGGTTGCTGATCAAGTGCGCCTAGAATTTGATAGAGCAGCCGTTGCTGCAGTTAAGGCTTAAGTCGAGAAATCTATGAATACTAAATCATTACGTTGGAAGTTACCTTTAACAGCCTGCATCATCGCCCTTGCTTTTACGATTATCAACCCACCTTTTGCTACCCTTGGCGAAAACGCCAAAGAGGGTAAGCTAAAATTAGGTTTGGATTTGCAAGGCGGAATGCATTTGGTCCTCAGAGTTAAAACCGAGGTGCTCCCTGAAGAACAACGTGAAGATGCGACTGAAATTGCTTTGGAAATTATTCGTAATCGCATAGATCAATTTGGTGTCTCCGAGCCCAAAATTTTGAGACAAGGCAAAGACCAAATAGTGATTCAATTGCCAGGAATTTCGGATCGAGAGAGGGCTCTGGCCTTGGTGGGTAAGACGGCATTATTGCAATTCAAATTAGTCGCCGACGTGACCAAGCTTCCGACTGACAAAACTAGCCTTGAAACTTCAGACATAGTTCCTGCTCTGGATGAAGATGGCAAGCCGCTATTATTAGAGAACAAGGTTCTCTTAGAGGGGAAGAACATTTCTAGTGCGCGCTCCGATTTTGGCGGGCAATGGGGCGACCGAGTTGTATTGCTTGAGTTTGACGCCGAAGGCGCCAAGATCTTTGGCGATATAACGAGTGAGAACCGGGGTAGGCAATTAGCTATTATTTTGGATGGAGTTGTTCAATCGGCGCCTGTAATACAAGAAGCCATACTTTCTGGACAGGCGCAAATCACAGGCTCATTTTCAACTCAAGAAGCATTTGACTTATCAATTGCTTTGAAAGCAGGTGCTTTGCCAGCGCCTATAGAAGTTCTTGAAGAAAGAACTGTCGGGCCAGAGTTGGGCAAAGAGTCCATAGAGAAAGGCATGCGATCGATTCTTTATGGTGGTTTGGCAGTATTGATTTTCATGGCGATTTATTATTTATTTAGTGGCTTAGTAGCCAACTTTGCATTAGCTTTAAACATTCTTTTGATTGGTGCGGCACTTGCTTATTTTAGAGGCACGTTGACATTGCCAGGCATTGCAGGTGTGATATTGACGGTTGGTATGGCCGTTGACACCAATGTATTAATTCTAGAGCGTATACGCGAGGAAATGCGCTTGGGCAAATCGGCTTTGGCCGCTATTAATACGGGCTATAAAAAAGCTTTTAGCGCGATATTGGATTCGAATGTAACGACTTTATTAACTGCTGGCGTTTTGTACTATTTTGGCACAGGCCCAGTTAGAGGTTTTGCCTTAACTTTGGGTATTGGTATTATTGGTAGTTTTTTCTGCGGCATATTTGTCACACGGGTCATTTATGATACGGTTGCCGTATTTAGAAAATATCAAAAGTTGCCCATGCTACACTTGATGAAAGAGTCTCCAGCTTTTCCGTTCCTGTCTATTCGCAAAGTATTGTTTGGCCTATCGTGTATTGTGATTATTTTTAGTTTATTCACAATTGCCACAAGGGGCAATTCTAGTTTGGGAGTTGATTTTGTTGGAGGCACTTTGCAGGAATATTCGTTTTCTAATCGAGTAGGCTTAAACCCCTTGAGAGAGGAATTGAATACGGCTGGATATGAGCAAGCTATTATTCAATCATTTGGCGAAGAGGGTCATGTGGTCGTGCGAAGCGCTTTGGGTTCTGGCGAGGGATTACATGCCATTATTGAAAAAGCATTTAGTGACGCGAACCCCAAAAGAATTCGTATAGAAACAGTGGGTCCAGTTATTGGCAAAGAATTAAGAAAAAAAGCTTTGTCTGCGATATTGGGATCACTCGCAATTATCATGGCATACCTCGCATTTAGATTTGAGTTTAGATACTCAATGGGCGCCATATTGGCCTTGCTTCATGATGCAGTGGTTTGTTTAGCGCTGGTCATTTTGTGCGGAAGAGAGGTCACCATTCCTGTATTAGCCGCGCTTCTAACGATAGTGGGTTATTCGGTCAATGACACCATTGTTATTTTTGATCGCGTTAGAGAGAATGTGCGTAAGGGTGGCAAAGAATTATTTATATCCAAAGTTAATCGCAGTCTTAATGAATCTCTTTCTAGAACGATTTTGACATCATTGACAACCCTATTTGTTGTTGCCGCCTTATTTTTCTTAGGCGGTCCAGTCATCAATGATTTTGCTTTCACAATGATGATAGGCATTATTTTGGGTACCTACTCAACAATGTATATCGCTGTTCCTTGTGTAGTTGATTGGCCTTGGCGCAAGCGACTCAAATCACATTCAAAATAGACTGTTTTTAGTTGCCAATGTGTCTGGTTTACCCGGCTAACAACTAATAAGCGCATACGTAAATTTGTGATTTATCAATGGTTGTGGCGCAATGCAAGCGTAGCCCCTGACATAGACCTTCCCAAGCGAATATTAGAAGCACGTGATATTGCATTGAGCCATTTGGATAGAATGGATTTAAGCGCGATTGAACAACCTACTGTTTACACGGACATACATGCCGTTCATACACGGATTTTAAAAGCCAAATCAGAAAAACAACCTATATTAATTTATGGCGATTATGATGCCGATGGTATTACGGGCTCGAGTATATTACACCGCGCCTTAAGCCATCTGGAGTGCCTTGTTGAGGTTTATATACCTGAGCGCATTTCTGATGGCTATGGGTTGAATTCTAAGGCTGCTTTGCAACAAACGAAGAATGTACCCAGCCTAATCATCACTTGCGATAATGGGCTCGGAGCTCAGAAAGAAATTCTGACTTTGGAAAGTGCAGGTTATGAGGTTATTGTTGTCGACCATCACTTATCACCCGAAACAGATCCAATCCAATGTTTGCAGATTTCACCGCATAAATATGAGGGGCGATTCAAGCAATCTTATTTGTCCGGAGCAGGCCTTGCCTGGATCTTGGCTTGGCATTTATGTGGCGAGCAAAAAGCTCGCGAATTGCTACCATTAGCCGCTATTGGAACAATTGCTGATTTGGTTCCTTGTCTTGATGGGAATCGCGTAATCACCAAATTGGGCTTGCTTGGGCTTAGCCATACAACCATTCCTGGATTGCGTGAATTATTGCGACAATGCAATTTTTACGAAGGGGAGACGATTAGTAGTCGGCAAGTGGCCTTCGAAATTGCCCCAAGAATTAATGCAGCTGGGCGCATGAATCAGGCCTTTAAGGCCGTACAGGCCTTTGTTAGCGATGACCCATTGATTGCCTTACACTCCGCGAATGAGTTACATCTTTTGAATGCACGACGTAAGGAATTGGATAAAATAGTGACACGGGGCGCAATTGATCAAATAGAACGCAGTCACTTCAAAGACTCCGTAATTCTTTGCGCAAAGTCAGAAGGATGGTCGCCGGGCGTTATAGGGATTGCAGCGTCTCGTTTGAAGCAAAAGTATAATAGACCCAGCATTGTGATTGCCATTAATGGAGAAACTGCCATTGGATCAGGCCGTTCTATCGATAATATAAATTTACACACTGCCATCAAGCCCCTTAAGCACTTAATGACAGCTTTTGGTGGTCATGCTCAAGCAATTGGATTTTCTATGCCAGCTGATAATTTGGATGAATTCATTGAAGCTTTAAAAAATGACATTGGAGATAAGATGGATCGCAAATTATTACGCAAACAAATTAATATTGACGCAAAGGTGGGGTTTGACGAAATTCAAGATGATGCGATTGAGCAGTGGTTTGAGAACGTTGGTCCTTATGGCAAGGGTTTTGAGGAGCCTGTATTTGTACTAGAGAACCAGAAAGTAATTTTAATCAATGGGGATGTGTGCAGGCTGGAAGATAAAGCGAGTCACAAAGATATGGCTATGGTTTTGTCTTATGAAGTGGCTAGTCGGTTGAGACAAGGGGACACAATCGATGCTTTAGTGCAAATCAGTACCCAAATCAGAAATAAGCCCTTTGTGCAACGTTGCATTGATTATCAATACAACGACAAATAAAATCTATTTTACCGCAGGAGTTTCGGGCTTATAATTGCGACGGGGTGGTTTTTGAATTTTGCCGGCTTTGATGCATTTGGTGCAAACAGTCATGGTTTTAACAGTACCGTTTTCAATAACACGGATATTCTGCAAATTAGGTAAAAAACGACGAGTGCTAATACCTGTAGTCTTTAAACCAATACCGCCAGATTTTTTGGCGATACCACGACGAGCTATACGATTGCCCATAAGGGGCTTTTTATTACATGTAGGGATTTCACAAATTCTTGACATTAATATTTTTCCTTTTAATAGTCTGAAAACAAGTGGATAATAGTAACATGGCGATAATAGAAAATCAAGTCAAAAGAGAAAATGACATTAAATCATTAAAGGATATTCGTGGCATCGGTCCTTATAGAGAAGTTTTGCTCCACCGGCTGGGCGTCAAGACTCCCATGGATTTGGTGTCATTCTTTCCCAGAAGGTATGAAGACAGGTCTCATGTAATTGGGGTGAGGGATGCTGTCTTTGGAGAGTCTCAGCTCTTTTTTGCCGAAATCACATCAGCAAGGCATTCTTGGCGCAAAGGTGGGGGTAGCGTGTTTCAGCTAGAGGGGCGAACCTCAGATGGGTTAATTAAAGCTGCGTGGTTCAATAGCAAATATCTGGATGGGATTTTTAAGATTGGGGTGAAAACGTATTTATATGGCAAAGTCATTAAGAATGCGGGGCAGGTATCGCTTTATCACCCTGACTACGAAATAGTTAAGGATGAAGAAGATAGGCGGGTACACACGGGCCGAATTATCCCATTTTATGCATTAACACAAGATCTCACCCCGAGGCATATGCGCGGGGTTATGTATCAATTATTGGTTGATATGCTTGGCCAAATT
>JBLINS010000046.1:0-15881 GCA_047639455.1 Candidatus Omnitrophota bacterium | reverse complement strand
GGATGGGTAATCCAATTATTCAGTGGTTACGCGTTCCTTTTCAGTTTGTGCTGATTTGGTGGGTGCATAAGGCATCTCATTCAAATTCTTAGATGTCATGAGGCTGTGTCATACCTGAGATTGCCACGTTGCTGCTCCGCGCAACTCGCCTGCCTGCCGGCAGGCAGGCAATGACGTGGCTAATAAGCTTTATGACACGGTCTGAATGACGTTTGATTAAAGTTTGCCTTAGACACACAGAGTTGTACACCCTCGTATTCTTTAAGTGGTAGGGGGCTTGGAAACGCGAACGTGGCATTTTGGGTTATCCATACAATCATGATATCCATTTCTATAAATGGATAACTCTCGTATGTATGGATGGAGTATATCGCCGATATTGTGAATGCTATAAGTTATTTGGTGATTCCAATAATTACCCATAGCACCCATGCCTAATAGTGCTATTAATATGATTGGCAATGCAGCTGATAATTTTTTAGCTTGATTGCTTAGCACATAGAATCCATACCCGCATAATAAATAATAGGGGATATACGCAGGGCTTATGAGCCTGAGATTAGATACCTCTAATATCAAGCCGATTAATCCAATATAAATTGCTGCACATAAAATTAATCCAATCCAGAGGGCATTTCTTTTGTATATGGCAGCAACAATACCTAGGCCAGCCAAGCAAAATGAGATGGGGCTGGTATTAAAAAAGTCTTCTGCGAAGTGTATCCATATATATGGCCTTAAGCTAACGGGTGTACCTTTTTCTGATAAGGTCGAGGTTCTGGCTGCCCAAGCCTCATTAAGCATTTCTAAAGAACCCGCATGCCAAAGAATTATAAAAAATGCTAATCCGCAAATCCCAACGGTAATGAGCGCTAGCGGAATAAAGTGTTTACGAGTTTCTGGGTGACGGATCATATAGAACATACTTAAGAAAACAGGAATGCAATAAAGTGTTAGTCCAGATTCCTTAGTTAGCGTCAGCATGAGTCCAGCTGAAAGAAGAACCGCATAATGAACCCAATGGTGGGGCCTGAATATTATCCTGGCTACGCTATAAATACATAATGTGCTAAAAAATAGCACCACCCCATCCTGCCAGACATGCACCGTGATGGCCAAATCCATAGGCGAAACGGAGAATAATAGTAGAGCCACAGCTGTCACACGCTTGCCAAAAAAATCAATTCCAAAGAGACAGAGCAGGAGCAAATTCAGTATTGAAAATAACTTTGAAATCGTGACGCCATTTGACGGGCCATTGCTATCGGTTAAATGCATTATGCCGCTGATTAGATAAAGGTAACCTAGCCGTAAGGGGCTTGGGTATAGCCAGAACTGCTCGGTGTTTGCGAACTTGGCAACGGATGCCCTGGATCCAGCAACTCCATGCTTGACGAGCACCTGTGAATAAAACGTATAAGCGGCTTCATCTGGTGTTCGCAGAGGTATGTCATGGGGTAGGGCTAGCCTTAAATATGACCCAAAAAGCATAATTAATAGGCAAATGATTACACCAGGTTTTAAATAACTTATTTTTTGAAGCATATTAGTTTTATTCTCATTTTTGATATGGAGTCAGACCCAGTCAATTTTGTTGAAGTTTTTTTTGTACTTTGCGTCGCAAAATAATATAGCGGCCAGCCTTAAATGCAATTCCATAATCCTTGACTATTGTGTTTTGAATGCCCAAATAAGGCAACAGTCCATTTAGAAAAGCAACCCGTCCGCGATGAGTCACAATCCACATTGGGGGATTGTCCGTGAAGTTTTTTCTAAATTGTTCTAAGTGTTTGCCTGGCGCTGGTGAGACATCCAACGTAAACGCGTAGGGAATACCGCGATAACTTTCTCTTCCAGTCAGGGCATAAAGAATGGTTAAGTCTGTTATCACCATCAGCGACTCTTGTTTTGGGACGAAGCGTTTGATGAATTCAACCAATGCATCAACCTCTTGACCTTGCTCTTTTTCGACCATCCAACCGTCTAGGGGTTTTGATTTGAGAGCATAGTTACCTTTTGGGCTAACAGGCATACCATTCATTTGCCAGCGATCGGGGACCATCCAGCCTTTGACCTCAACGCCATAGCGCGTATAGGTTTGGATTAAGAAAAGCGATAAACAGATTAATGAAATAAGACAGACTTTGGATATTTTGGACATACGTGGTCGCGTTGTTTCTAAATTGGGTGAATGTATTAGTAATATAGCTATGCCCATGAATAAGCCCATTAGAGGCACATTGGCTTCCCAAACAGCGCCACTCGTATTGGTTTCTAGGATCATGGTTATGTAAAGTCCCCCAAATAGCGTCATTAATTCTCTAAGCGCTTTTTTGTGGATCAGCACACTCGTCATAGTGATTAGTATGATGATCCAATAGTAATTGAGTGACCAGGCTTTGGGTGTGAAGATCAATAATAGGCGACTACCATGCGATTTTCCAAACGCTAATATGGTTTGGTCAATGAATGCACTGACGTCACCTATGACTACGAATAGCATAAAAGCCGTGCAGGTGAATGCACCTAGAACCAAT
Organism: Candidatus Omnitrophota bacterium; assembly: GCA_047639455.1. Lineage (GTDB taxonomy): Bacteria > Omnitrophota > Gorgyraeia > 2-02-FULL-51-18 > JAGOUK01 > JBLINS01. Next base: position 13,344 of record JBLINS010000046.1, on the reverse strand, counting down.
CCTGTCAGAGCTTGTTTTCTAAAACGTGATATACCAAAAGTTAATAAAAACATAAGACCGTGGCCGGCGCCAACATTAGGTTTGGTAAAAAAAGAAAGCGTGGCTAGACACCCGCAAATAAAGGCTATATAAAGTGCTGACTTCGGATTTTTGAATGGCAAGTGACGAATGAGTATGACGACGGCTATGAATGGCCATAAGTGCGCCGTTAATGTGTAAAACGGATGTGATAACCACCAATAGTAGCAGCTAAGCGTTATTAATGAGACGAGCAGAGCAAGTATGGATGATACATAGCGACTCATTAACAAATATGTGGCTACGATTACGAGCGAATGCACAAATACCACATGCGCCCAAAGCGCAATCTTTCCAAAGCCAAAAATGTGGAAAAAGAAACTATTGAGATAAAAGTGTATGGGACCCATTTGGAGAATGAAATCTGTATACGGTTTTTGTCCACAAAAAATTCTCCAGCTACCGTCAATAAACGCACCCATATCAAAGAATTTGAAGACTTTGAAACAATTAGTATGAAGAAAAATGGCATTGGCGATGAGTATTAAACCCAATGCAAGCCAGGGGAGGTAATGCTTTTTATTTGAAGTAGTTTTGATTGACGAGTCTTGTGTGGACATTAATTCTCTAGCACCATATATGGTATAATACTTTAATTGATAGTATTAAGTATACATTATTTACATGTTTAAACAATTTTAGTCAATTACGAACACTTCAAACTTAGTGAAAGTGAGCTGCGGGATATAGCTTGTGCAATTGGCCCAATTTTTTTAGGATGAGACATGATTATTAGCAGAACTCCATATCGCATTTCTTTTTTTGGTGGTGGGACAGATTATCCCAGTTATTATAAACAATATGGAGGGAGTGTTTTATCAACCTCTATAGATAAATATTGTTATTTACATTGTCGGCACTTGCCACCTTTTTTTGGCATCAAACATCGCGTTGTTTGGTCGCATATCGAAACCGTTGCATCTATGAGCGAAATATTGCATCCAGCCGTTAGAGAAGCCTTACCTTATTTAAAGTTTGACGATTCAATTGGTTTAGAAATTCAACATCAAGGTGACTTGCCTGCGCGTTCAGGTATGGGATCGAGCTCGGCTTTTATTGTCGGCTTGATTCAGGCGTTGTCACACTTAAAAGGTAAAGATATGTCCAAACACGAATTGGCGTTAAGCGCCATTGAATTGGAGCAAAATATCTTAAAAGAAAGCGTGGGTTCTCAAGATCAGGTTGCCACAGCCTACGGCGGCTTGAATAAAATTCATTTTGAGCCGAATGGTCAAATCAATGTCACACCATTAGATATTTCGACAACTCAAATCAATGAACTTGAAGGCAAGCTGATGTTATTTTTTAGTGGCACTAGCCAAAATAGCAAATACAGCGCTGTCGAAACGGTTAAAGCAATTCCTGATAAGACAAAGCAATTGAAGCGTATGAAAGAAATGGTAGAAGAAGCCGAACAGATATTGCGCTATTCATCCAATCTAGACGACTTTGGTAAATTACTTCATGAAGCATGGCTTACTAAAAAAAGTCTCACATCAGCTATATCCACTCCAGAAATTGATTCCATGTATGACAAGGCGATCCAAAATGGTGCTTTGGGAGGCAAATTATTAGGGGCTGGCGGAAGAGGCTTTTTACTTTTATACGTACCTGAAGAAAAACAAGCCTTGGTCAAACAGGCCTTAGTGCCTTACGTGCATGTGCCATTTAAATTTGAGAGCACGGGCAGCATTGTCTTATATCAGAATAATGAACAGTCCGACTATTTTAAAGAGACATTGATGTCTAAACAGCCTAAGACCAGAATTGACAATGCTCGAAGCAGAAGTTGAATCTCAGCAAAAAAATCTAACCGCCGAAACATTCGCTCTCATTTTTGGCGAAGAACTCTCAAGCCTTTCTAAAGCATGTCTGAATAAAATTAATACCCTTGATTTTGGTTATCAAAGCCTAAGCCAATCAGAACGTGATGGCGTGATGCAACGCATTATGCTGGACTTAGAAAAGCCCATGTCGTTTTCGGGAGCCGCTCGGCACCTTGCCTGGGAAACGGGCTGGGACGAAAACTATAAAGAATACATTAGTTCGAATTATGATCTTGAAAAACTAATCCCCAAATATTACCGTCGGGGTCGCAGCGCTATGCGCGTATTGGGTGATTTTATATTACCCAATAGTGATGGCTTCGAAACGAATGTCCTTGCTGTGCTCACGCAATGGCTTGCTGATACGCTACTTAAAGACGCGGATAATATTTATGAATTTGGCTGTGGCCCCGGACATAATTTGGTTGCCTTGAGCCAAATATTTCCTGATAAAAAATTTGTTGGTTTGGATTGGGCAAATAGTTCGCAAAAAATATTACAGCAAATGGCAACGTCGCAGAATATGAGTCTTGAGGCACATAACTTTGACTTCTTTCTTCCGGATTACCGCATTAAGATGCGACCCAATTCGCATCTGCTCACCTTTGGCGCGCTCGAGCAAGTTGGTGGCAATTATAAAGCTTTCTTAAATTACGTACTCCATCAAGCGCCTGATCTTTGTATTAATGTTGAACCCATATTAGAGCTTTATGACCAATCAAACTTAATGGACCACTTAGCCCATCGATATTCTAAGAAGAGGGGGTATTTGAATGGATATTTGAGTGCTTTGCGCCTACTTCGAGAACAGGGCTTGGTGGAGATCTTATTGGAAAAAAGAACCGTAGGTAGCATGTATCATGAAGGTTGGACGATTATTGCCTGGAAACCGATTCGCAAGACTAAAGGGCAGAACACAATAGCGGATTATGAAAATGAAAAGCAAGATGCGCTTGATATTTATGAAGACGTATTCAAAATCAGAACTTGTGAAGAATTGATTCGTAGAGAATATCCAAATGATTTAATTAAGACACCTGTCCATTTAAGTCATGGTCAAGAGGGCATTGTTGCGGGAGTATTGCACGCATTACCTCAAGATACGGATGTTTATGGAACGTATAGAAGTCATGGGATTTATATTTCGAAGACTAAGGATATGGACGGATTCTTCGCCGAAATGTATGGCAAGGTCACTGGTGGCGCTAAGGGGAAATCGGGCTCAATGCATTTATCCAAACCCAAGTCGCAATTAATATTCACATCAGCGGTAGTGGCTACCACTATTCCTTTGGCTGCAGGCACAGCCTTTAGACATCAATACAAAGACAGCGAAACGCTTGTGGCAGTATTTTTTGGAGATGGCGCGGTGGAAGAGGGCGTCTTTTGGGAAACAATTAATTTTGCTTGTTTAAAGAAGCTCAGGATATTATTTATTTGTGAAGATAATGGCCTGGCCATACATACTCCCAACACTGAGCGGCGCGGTTATAAGTCTATGCAGGAAGCTTTGAGCGGGTTTGATATTCTTTTAGGTTCGGCTAATGGCTGTGATCCAAAAAGTGTTTTGGATTCGACGCGTACTTTGCTTGAGCAAATGAATGCAGAGAATCGACCTGGATTCTTACATGCAACTTATCATAGACAACTTCAGCATGTAGGTATTCACGAAGATTATGATTATGGCTATCGTGATAAGCCTAGTGATGAACAATACGCCAAATTAGATCCAGTGATTCGTGCATTGAATTGGGTTCGCTCTTTAGGGGTTGGTGAGGATGCGCTTGAAAGAATACGAGATCAAGTGCTTGCTCAAGCTGAAGTTAGCATAAAGAAAGCTAGCCAAGATGACTTTCCGGATACAAAGGAATTATTGACCGATGTCTATAGCTAAAACCCAGCCAGCATTTGCTTGGCCCCTTATGAATGAGCATGTGAATCGGGAAGACTTAGATATTATGATTCGCTTTTTGAATACGAATCCAAAGCTCACGCAAGGCCAGGAGGTTAAGCGTTTTGAAAAAGCTTGGAGTGAGTGGCTGGGCGTCGAAAATAGCGTTTTTGTTAATTCGGGATCATCGGCTAATCTCATTACATTAGCTTTGCTTAAAGAGGAATTTGGAACGGGCGAAGTTATTGTTTCACCCTTGAATTGGATATCAGATATTAATAGCATTCAATTAATGGGCTTTAAGCCTGTATTTGCCGACATTCGTTTAGATACATTGGGCATGGATGCAAATGCGATATTGGATCAAATCAATTCAAATACACGTGCGGTTTTGCTCACGCATATTATGGGCTTCAATGCGTTGGAGCGTGAATTGATAGTGGAGTTAGAGCGCCGTGGAATATGGTTGATTGAAGATGTTTGTGAATCTTATGGCGCAACACTTGATGGGCGGAGAATCGGTTCCTTTGGGAGACTTTCTAATTTCTCGTATTATTTTGGACATCATTCTACAACGATTGAGGGCGGCATGGTATGCACACGCAATGCAGAGGATTATGACAAGCTGCGTATGCTTAGATCACATGGCATGGTCAGAGAAGCTAGCTCGGAGGAGTTGAAGCAAAGCTATGCCAGCACATATCCTGATTTGCATCCTGAATTCATTTTTGGTTTACCGGGTTTTAATGTGCGCAGTACAGAGATTCAAGCCGTGCTTGGGCAAAATCAAATCAAGCGCCTAGATCGTGAGGTTGTGATCCGTAATAAACAATATCAAATATTTCTGAACGCATTAAATAAAGATAAATACTTTGTTGATTTTAGGACTGAGGGTATGAGTAATTATGGTTTTGTGCTTATGTTGAGGCAGGCGAATGCTAAATTATACGAAGCTGTGACTAAGGCATTAGAAGCTGAAGGTGTAGAGTTTAGACGCGGTGGATCTGGTGGCGGGAATCAATTGCGGCAACCTTATCTGAAGCGTACGGTAGGTGATGTTAAGCCTGAAGCGTTTAAGAATGTTGAGCATATTCATTTTAATGGCTTTTATTTTGGTAATTATCCTGAGATTGAAGCGGACAAAATTATGAGTCTTTGTGAGCGTTTGAATAATGCCTAGTTATAGAGAAGCCCTCAATACGGCCCTAATTGATTCCATGCAAGCCGATGACGATGTATTTGTATTTGGGCTGGATGTGCCCGATTGTAAACGCATCTATGGCAGCACAAATGATTTGGTGGAGCGGTTTGGCGAAAAGCGTTGCTTTGGGACACCTATTTCTGAAGATGCGATGACAGGTGTGGCTATAGGCGCAGCTTTCTCAGGGCTACGCCCGGTGCATGTGCATATACGTGCTGATTTTATGTTATTGGCCTGTAATCAAATCGCTAATATCGCCTCTAGCGCCTCGTACTTGACTGGTGGTCAATTAAAAATACCACTGGTTATTCGAGCAGTTATAGGAAGAGGCTGGGGGCAGGGTGCGCAACATTCCAAGTCATTACAAAGTTGGTTTGCGCATTTGCCAGGAATTAAGGTTGTTATGCCCGCATCACCTCAAGATGCCTATAGTTTATTACGCTCCGCAATTGAAGATGATAGCCCAGTGATATTTTTGGAACATAGATGGTTATATGATGTTGAAGGTGATATTGATTTTGAAAAAAAATTAGCTTTGGGTAAGTGTCATCTCAAAAGAGAGGGCTCAGATATCACACTTGTTAGCACATCATGGATGACGGTTGAGGCTGTTAAAGCAGCCGAAATATTGGCCGAGCAGGGCATTAAGGTTGAAGTCATTGACGTTGCAACAGTTAGCCCATTTGATTATGAAACCGTGGTCCAGTCTGTGGCAAAAACAGGTAGGTGCCTGGTTGCTGATTATGATTGGGAATTTTGTGGGTTGAGTGCTGAGATAGTGGCGCAGGTTCAAGAGAAGTGCTTTGAGCATTTGAAAGGTCCTGTTGAACGGATTGGGTTTAAGCCGACACCTTGTCCTACGACGCGTGTATTAGAGAATAACTTTTATCCATCAGCAAAGACTATTATTGAACGCATTGAAGACATGTTAGAATTAGAAAAGAGTGATTTGTCCAGTATCGAATTCTATAGCTGGGAAAAAAGATTCAAAGGACCATTTTAGTTTTTTTTTGAAGGGGAGTTTATGAAAATTGGATTGATTATGTTTTCTCTTAATGAAATCAATGGCATGAAGGTGACATTGCCTAGAATTAAGAGTGAATGGGTGGATGATATTGTGATCATTGATGGGGGCTCCACTGACGGGACAATAGCCTATGCTGAGTCTTTGGGTTTTAGGGTGGTTCGGCAAACGCGCAAGGGTGGGATTATTCCTGCCATGAAAGAAATTTTTGAACAAACAGATTGTGATTTTGTGATTACCTTTACGCCTGATAATAATATGATCCCTGAGAAAATTCCCGAGCTCGTCGCTAAAGCGCGCGAAGGATATGACATGGTTGTGGTTTCTAGATATTTGGATGGAGCTAAGAGTGAGGATGATCACTTGATATCTGGTTTTGGCAATTGGATGTTCACCACTATGGTGAATGTATTGTTTAAAACTAAGTACACGGATGTGCTAGGTTTTTATCGTGGTTATCGATTGGCTCTTTTGGATGAATTGGGAATTGATATTGAACCATCGATTGATACTCAATTGAGTATTCGCTGTAAGAAAGATAATAAAAAGGTTATCGAAATCCCGGGTGACGAACCTAAACGTGTGGGCGGCCAAAGTTCAAGAAGCATAATTGGGCATGGTAGTTATGAGCTCTATACTATTATTCGTGAATTTTTTAATCTAGGCCGCGATACTAGATTAGAAAAAAAAATAAATTGATGAATTCTAGCATCCCTTTACTTGCACACAGATCTGCTTGGGTGCGACAAATGATAATGGAAACAGCATCTAGAGCTGGCAAGGGGCATATAGCTCCGGCTTTGTCATGTGTTGATATTTTGGTCACGCTTTATTATGGTGGCTATTTGCAGCATGATTGTGCAAAGCCCAAGTGGCAAGAGAGGGACAGGCTTTTCTTCAGCAAAGGCCATGCTTGTTTGACGCTATACACAATTCTGGGTGAGCGTGGTTTTTTTGATATTGACGAATTAAAGAATTTTGAAACAGATGGACATATGTTGGGCGGCCATCCCGATCAAATGATTCCGGGGGTGGAATATCCATCAGGCTCATTAGGTCATGGTTTGGGCGTGGGCGCAGGTGCGGCTTTGGCTGCAAAGCAGGATAATCAGGATTGGCGTAGCTTTGTTGTTATGGGAGATGGTGAATGCCAAGAAGGTTCTGTATGGGAAGCCTTTATGTTTGCCGCACAACATAAGTTAGATAATTTGATTGCCATTATTGATCGAAATGGTTTGGGAGCAACTGATCGCACCGAGAACACTTCTGGGCTAGAGTCTTTAGACGAACGCGTAACGGCCATGGGGTGGGACGCTCGGCGTATCGATGGGAATGATGTGGGGGCATTGACTGAGGCATTGGAATATGCCCAATCAAAAAACCGAAAAAAACCTTTTTGCATTATTGCCGATACGATTAAGGGCAAGGGTGTTAGTTTTATGGAAGATTCACCAAGTTGGCATCATCAAATGCCTAAGGATGATTTATTGCAAAAGGCTATCACCGAGCTCAGAGATAAAGAATTGGAAACTAAGAACGCATTGGGAGCAGGCGCTTAATTATGAGCTTATTGGATTTTCGTGACGCAGCGTTTAGCGCTATTTATGAATTGGCTAAGGTGGACTCGAAGGTCTGCGCATTAACTAATGATATGGGCGCGCAAGGACTTGATAAGTTAAAAAATGATTTTCCTAAACAAGTGTTTAATGTAGGCATTGCTGAGCAGAATATGATGAGTGTTGCCTCAGGATTGAGTTCTGAAGGTAGAACCGTTTTTGTTTACGGGATAATTTCGCATATTATTCAAAGAGGTTTTGAACAAATTAAATTGGATATTTGTTGCTCTAATCGCTCAGTGGTTTTATTGGGTATTGGTAGTGGCTTTTCCTATGGCGGTGATGGACCCACGCATCATGGCAATCAAGACTTGGCTTTAATGGGTTCTTTGCCGGGTATGACGATTTATGATCCGGCGGATGCATTCACCACAGAATATGCAGTTAAAAATGCTTATCAAAACAAAGCGCCTGGATATATACGCTTAGATAAACAGCAACATGAAGCCTTATACACAAAAGATTCTAACAGCTTTGAACAAGGCTGCTGCTATGCACTGCCTAAGGGTGATATTAATATCCTCGCTTCGGGCATATTGGTTCATAGAGCCATTGAGGTTGCGAATGCATTGAATTCTAAAGGCTTGTCTGTTGGTGTATTAGATGTTTTTCGGCTAAAACCCATTAATACAGAGGTTGTTGATGATGTCATCACTACGTCCAAAGCGATTATGGTGATTGAAGAGCATGTTCCTCTGGGCGGCTTGGCGTCACTTATTGAGGGCAGGCTAGCACGATCTTTGCAAAATCCTCTTTATATCCCCATACACCCAGCCGATGTTTTTTATACAGGTAGCGCTAACCGGGCTTGGGTTCATGGCGAATCCGGCCTATTATCAGAGCAATTAATTGAATCCATAGAAGCTTCATGCGCCAAATTAGCATAGCCAAAAACTTGGCCTTGGTAGGTCAAATAGGCCAGGGCACATTTAGATTTGGCGGCCTATTCAAGGCGGATAATTCGCAGGATGATAAGGCTATTCATGCGCTGCGTCATGGAATTGATTGCGGCATGAATTTGATTGATACTGCAGAAAATTATGGCGATGGGCACTGCGAAGAGATTGTAGGTAAGGCTGTAAAGACGGTTCGCGAGCAAGTTGTCATCGCCAGCAAATTCGCGCCTCAGAATTCAGGTGCTAAGGAATTGCGCAAGGCATTAGATGGAACATTGCGCAGGCTTGGCATTGATACTATTGATATTTATCAAATGCATTGGCCTAATTATGAAGTGCCGTTTGAAGAGACTCTGCATACTTTGGATGAATTGGCACAACTTGGAAAATTAAAGGCCATTGGCTTAGGTAATTGCACGATATCTGAATTGAATAAGATATCAAAAATAGCGATTAAGACACCAGTGGTGAGTTTGCAAAATGAATACTCTCCAATTGAAAGAAGTGTTGAGTCAAAAGTATTGCCGGCTCTAGCTGAGGCGAAAATGGCTTTATTAGCCTATAGCCCTTTAGCTCAGGGCAAAGTTATTTTGGGTCAGAAAAAAAGCGGTTTGGAAGAAATGGCTTCCAAATATGACATAGCTATACCGAGCTTATTATTAAATTGGTTATGTCGTTATAAAAATGTGATTCCGATACCCCAGACATTTAATCCTGACCATGTTTTACAAAATTCTCAGAGTTTGGATATGGATTTAGAGTTAGAAGACATGCTGGCATTAGAGCAACTTTTTGAGGAATGCGTTGAAGACATCGCCGTTAATAAAATCGCCGTCAATAATGATTCTAGCCCAAAGGCATATATGACATTGGACGCGGCCATGAATAATGAACTCAATTGGACACCCAGCCCTCTAGAATTGTCCAAAAATTATCTTAATAATGATTTATTAAAACCAGTCAAAGTTAGAAAAGTAGAGCAAGCGGGGAATTGCCAATTTGCTTACGAATTAGTCGAAGGTAGAGTAAAATATTGGGCCTGGGTGATTGCCCATCAAGGCGACAAGCCTATCCCAGCTATAATTGAGAATTAGGAGATTGAATATGAATTACAAAGAGTCCACACCTAGATTTGAGCTATATTGCAGCGATGAAGAAGAAAAGATGCGCAATGATTTTGAAGATCATTTTAGAAAGTGCCCCATACCCGAGGGGGAGCTTTTGTCCAATTTGGGCATGTTTCTCTCTTCTAAGAATTTAGCTCGTATTCTCTTCATGCAGCATTTATACGAAAAAATCGTTGAGACGCAGGGCGTGGTTATGGAATTTGGTACGCGCTGGGGCCAAAACCTATCATTATTTGCAGCGCTTAGAGGCATATATGAACCCTTTAATCGACATAGAAAGATTATCGGTTTTGATACCTTTAAAGGTTTTCCATCCATTAGTAAAAAGGACTTACCGGATCATGATGTGATTAAACCCGGCGGCTTAGCTGTTACGCCTGATTACAAAGATTATTTGAATCAAACCATGGAGTTTCAGGAAAAAGATAATCCTATGGCGCATATCAAAAAGTTTGAGTTGCGCGAGGGCGATGCGACATTGGAACTTCCAAAATATTTGAAAGATAATCCGCAAACAATTGTGTCGCTTGCGTTTTTTGATTTGGATATATATGAACCCACCAAAAAATGCTTAGAAGCAATTAAGCCGCATTTAGTGAAAGGGTCGATACTGGGCTTTGATGAATTGAATGATCCAGATTCTCCCGGAGAAACGGTGGCTTTACGCGAAGTTTTTGATATGAATCAAATACGCTTGAAGCGTTATAAGTTTGCTTCTCGAACATCCTATTTTGTTGTTGAATAGAATGCAAATAGAAGAAATACTCACACATTTCAAAAACAAAAGCGTACTTGTTACCGGCGGTACGGGTTTGATTGGTCGTCAAGTGGTTGGTTTGCTGAAACAAGCAAATGCGAATATCCGCCTTGTTTCATTGGATGACGTAAAAGTTGGTGAGCAAATTGAGCATATTCAAGGCGATCTTTGTGACTTTTCTTTTTGCAAAGAAATATCTAAGGATATGGACTATGTATTTCACATAGCAGGTATTAAAGGCTCGCCTAAAATGACTTTAGAGAGACCGGCTAGTTTTTTGGTACCTTTATTAATGATGAATACGAATATGCTTGAAGCGAGTCGTGTGAATCGAGTCCCCAAATTAATTTATACAAGCTCTATAGGCGCATATGCCCCAGCTGAGTTTTTTAAAGAAAGCGATTTGGGCCAAGAACAGCCGCCTATGGATCACTTTCCGGGCTGGGCCAAAAGAGTCGCTGAGTTTCAAATCCAATCTTATCAAATTCAATATGAATTGAATTCATATGCCATGGTGCGTTTATGCAATGTATATGGACCAGGTGACAATTTTGATCCAGCCAATGCAATGGTGATACCTGCATTGATTTCTAGAATTGCAGGCGGAGAAAACCCGCTAAAGGTTATGGGCGATGGGACGGCAGTGAGAGACTTCGCCTATAGCGGCGATGTCGCTGAGGGCATTATTCGCGCTATTCATTTTGGCACGGGTAAAAGTTATGTGAATTTGGGTAGCGGGATAGGATATTCCATTAAGACTTTGGTTGAAACGTTAAAAGAAGTTTGTGATTTTGATTATGAATTTGATTCTTTGCCATCGTCTGGATTTTCGCGGAGAGTGATGGATGTCACATTAGCGCGAGAAAGTATTGGGTATAATCCACAAATGAGCTTGAAGGATGGATTGAGCCAAACATGGGATTGGTATAAAGCTAATTCTCAAGAGCATTTGAGCAAAAAAAATTATTTTAAGCGCGAAAGTGAAAGTCATGCAAATTAAAAGTGGCACTAAAGTGCTGGTTGTTGGTGGAGCGGGATTTATTGGCTCTAATTTGATTCTCAAATTACTTTCGCTAGGAGCTGATGTCTCGGGCACACTTCATAAAAAGAAAGCGCAAGTCACAGATTCTCGAATAAATTATATACAAGTAGACTTGATGCTGGCTGCTGATTGCCGTCGTGCGGTTGAGGGGCAAGAGCTGGTTTTTATGTGTGCCGCCAATACATCAGGTGCCGACGTAATGGCTAAGACGCCACTTGTGCACGTAACGCCTAATGTGATTATGAATAGTCTAGTACTAGAGGCTAGTTATCAAGCCCAAGTAAAAAAATTCGTATTTATTTCTTCTAGTGCGGCTTATCCTGACATAGGTGATGAGCCTGTTGTGGAATCTCAAATGTTTGAGGGCGATCCGCCTGACGTGTATTACCCGGTTGGCTGGATGAAGCGCTATAGCGAAATACTGTGTCGCATGTATAGTGAGAAAATAAAGCAGCCCATGCAGACGGTTGTGGTTAGACCTTCTAATATGTTTGGCCCTTATGATGATTATGACTTCAAGACGTCACATATGATGGCGGCATTGATTCGTAGGTGTGTTGATCGACATAACCCTTTTGTTGTTTGGGGAACCGGAGAAGATATTAGAGACCTTTTGTATATTGATGATTTTATTGAGGGCATGCTAGCGGCGGTTGAAAAATTATCTAATTATGAACCGATTAATATTGCCATGGGTAAAACATATTCCATTAAAGAAATTGTTCAACTCATACTTGCCGAAGATGACTATGATATTGACTTGGAATTCGATGCATCTAAGCCATCTATGCTGTCTAAAAGATATATAAGCACGGCATTAGCTGAAAAAAAACTGGGCTTTAAGTATTCGACAGATTTGAAGACTGGGATTAAAAAGACATTGCAATGGTATCGGCAACATAACAAAATGGCAAAAGTTGTGGAGGCTTAGATGCAGGCTGTATTATCTGAAAGACATAGGCGTCTAGCTACTATATTTGAAGCAAGCCAATGCTCGAATCAATTTCCGCTTATGAAAGAAATGGCCTTTGCCCCGAGCCTTTCGGATACTTTGGCGCATGCGACACTATTGTATTTGCTGAGCAGTCTTAGGTTGAGTCACCCCAAAAAAGAATTTGTTATAAGTGAAGACTTTTTGTCACGATATCGCGAGCCTATTCTGGAGCTGATTAACCGAACACCAAATGGCAAGGTGAATCCATTAAGGGAAAATGCGCTTGAATTCAATATGATTGAGAAGACAGTTGAGCAAATATTTAAGTCTCTCAATATTGATGACCAGGCAGATTTGATGCAATTCCCTGTTTCGCTACGTGTTCAAGATGGCACTCCTGATGTGGATGTGGAGGATAGGCCTTATGCAACGTCCAAAATTCATTCAGATATTTGGACGGGTGAGCCTGCTGATTGCGCTGCCGTGATTATTCCAGTTATGGGAGACTTAGCGAATAGTGGGCTCGATTTTTTTGAACCCCAATTTAAACGCGTTGAAGATTTTGCAAAGGTTTATCAAGATTATTTGGACACAATACCTTTTACCACAACCGCGCAGGCGTATGGCTGCAACCTCAAGCTGAGCCATTTATATGTATTTGATTCATTTTGTTTGCATAAAACAGTTAAGAATAATGGCGGCTTAAGAATTTCAGTCGATTTTAGATTCACATATAAAAAAAAGATCGCGAGTGATGCATTGGTTGATAGTTTTAGAGCAGAAAAATACGTGAGCCTTGCAGACTGGTATACGATTGATAAGCATACAATTGCTATGCCCACCCAAACTGCAGATGCGACACGTAGTCAATTTAAAAATACCAATTCAACGGAACTGAAGCAAACGTCAGAAACTAATTTTGATACCATCAACTTAAATATCGTTTCTTAAA
>JBLINS010000045.1:0-16096 GCA_047639455.1 Candidatus Omnitrophota bacterium | reverse complement strand
AAGTTCAAAGACCTCTTGCAACCGTAGTTATTGGAGGCGTTATATCTTCCACCATTCTTACATTGCTAGTATTACCTGTCCTGTACAGATACTTTCCTGAAAATGTACAATTCTGGCGTAAAAGAACGAAATTTGCGTTAGCAGATGGGCATGAGGCGAAAACTTAAAGAAAGGCTCCTAAACGTGTCTGTTATGCGGAGCTAGGGTTCCCTAAATATGTTTGGGATATGGATAAATTAATAGTATAAAATTATAGATAAGTGGCAATTCTTTACTTTAAAGGTTGTCACTTTTTATTTGAGCCCTAAAAATTTGCCCTCCTAGTCCAAGTTCGCATGAAGTAGCCCCCTATGACCAATCTCCACCGTTTTGCAGATATATAGGAGATTTTATCTAATATCGGTAATTATTATCCCTACCCTTGAAATTTTAGGATTCATCAGGCATACATTAACTAGCACTAACAAGTAGTAGCGAGTTTTATTACGCATTTATAGACACAATTTTGCTTCAAATAAAGGAATCTGAGCGTGGCCCATAAAAACGACAAGCAATATCTTACGGCAAATGAAGTAGCTAGCCGTTTTGGAGTAGATGCCAAGACGGTGTATAAGCTCGCACAGGATGGAGAGATGCCAAGCTTTAAGTTTGGCAATCAGTGGCGTTTTGATGAAGAGGATCTGAAGGTTTGGGTGGAGAATATGAAGCGAGAGAATATTAAAAAAAAACGGGAGATTTAAAATGAAACAGCATACAGACTTTTGGGTGAAGTCTTTTATGGCGATGTTCGTAATAATTGGCGCTATTGCAATCATAATGCCCTGCACAGCTCAGGCTGAGACCGTTGAAGAATTGTCTCAACGTGTTGCCTATCTAGAGAAAGAGCTATCTAATACTCAAGGAAAATTGAAAATAGCTCTTCAATCTAAAGGCGAAATTAACGAAAAGACCCCAGATAAAATAATGCTCGGGCCTATTAAGATTGGTGGTGCCATAAGAGCTAATTATATATTAGGTGATTATGAAAGAAGCACCAGAGGTCCGTCAAGGGGTGGGCATGGCGGAGATTTTGAGTTAGACCTATTCCGAGTTAATGCTGATTGGAATCAAGATGCTTGGACCGCAAAAGTTGAATATAGGTTTTATCCCGGCTATAACATGCTTCACACGGGTTGGTTGAGTTATGAGTTTGAAGACAAAAGCTCACTAAAAGGTGGCGTTAATCGTGTTCCATTTGGCCCTGGCCCATATGGCGTGTCTCAAAGTTGGTTCTTTGATCAGCATTATTATGTAGGACTAGCTGATGATATGGATTTTGGCCTCCACTATAAAAAACCGCTGGAGAACTTAACCCTTGATTTTGGCTATTACCCATCGAACGAGGGGCATTGGAATGGATCTACAAGCGATTCAACGCGTTATTCTTATGATGTCGTCAATGAGTCAGGTAGTGGATATGATGAAGAGCACCAATTCAATGCACGTGCAATTTATAATTTCAATGATTGGACCATTCCGTCCGATATAGGCGTATCCGTTCAGTACGGTTTGCTGGATAGCCAAGGGCTTCAAGGAGATGGCAACCACAGCGCTGCTTCAGTGCACATGATCAATAAGTGGAATAACTTTAAGTTAGCTTCTCAGCTTAGTTATTACAAATATGACATAGAAAATCATCCTGTAGAATCTGGAGTCGTTTCAGATGATCTTATCGACTTTGGCGCATTTGATTTTGCCTACCCGATTGCAGCTGAAGCTTTTGTGCCTGGCATATCATTGAGTTATAACCTAAAAACACCTAGTGTGTCTTGGATTGATTCCATTACTCCATATATTGAATACAGTTCCATAATTAAAGAAGCTGAATCATTTAGAGATAGCGAATTATTCATCATTGGAGCCGCTTGGGCCAGAGGCAATTGGTATATCAATACAGATTTAGGCTATTCCAATGGTAACTTCTTTGTTGGCAATGAGGCTTTCACGGAATTTGGAGCTAATCCAAATGACAGATGGCAAAAAAGGTTAAACATTCACTTTGGTTATTATTTCTAATTCAAATAGAGGATAAATATTATGTTCACAGCCAAATTTAAACTTATAACAATCATGTTTTTAGGGTGGATGCTTATCGTTTCATCTTCTTGCTTTGCAGAAGAAAAGAAGGTGATTCGTCTTGCCACACTCGTTTGGGAACCTTATGTTGGAGAGGAATTAAAAGAATATGGTTTGACATCAGAAATAATGAAAATCGCGTTCGAAAATTTAGGGTATGAAGTTCAATTTAATTTTATGCCATGGGTCCGTTGTTTAAAGGATACCGAAGAAGGCATTTATGATGGCTGCTATCCGGCCTATACCACAAAAGAAAGAGCAGTGACTTATGAAATCTCAAAATCTATCTTAAGCAGCCCTTTGGTTTTTTACAAAAGAATGCGTGATGATATCGTCTACGATACTCTCGAGGGATTGTCTGATTACAATATTGGGGTTGTTCGGGGTTATGTGAATGGTGAGGCTTTTGACTCGGCTGAATATTTAAACAAAGTTGAGGGTAGGTCTGATGAAATCAATGTCAAAAAGTTGTTGTGGGAGAGACTTGATCTTATTGTGGTGGATGACTTTATTGCCAAAGACATTATGAATAGGTTATTTGAAGACAGAGTAAATGAGATCGGGCCTTTAGAGCCCCCGTTGCAAGTTAAAACACTTCACCTATTGTTGTCTAAGAAGCTTGAGAATTATGAAGAGCTGATTCAAGCATTTGACTCAGAAATAGAAAAAATGAATATAGACGGTACTCTCGACAAGATAAAGTCTAAACATGGCTTTTAAAGTACGATTGCGTGAGATATATTAATCATGAGCAGTCAGCTAAAAGATTATAAACCTGCAGGCAGGCATGGACTTCAAATTACACTTAATTTGATTTTAGTATCTGTTGTGACTATTTTGTTAGTTGCCTTTGGCGGTTATGATGTTCTGAAAACAAAACAAAGCCTAAACGCCGCTTTTGATAAGAACAGCGAAACATACTCCTATATAATTTCCAAGAAAATGGTGTTCCCTCTCTGGGAAATAGATGAAGAGCTAGCCAACGACGAAATCCAGTTTTACATGACCTCTGATCAAAGCATCAGTTGGATTAAGGTTGTTGACGCTAAGGCAGGGAGTAATTTCACAGGCTGGATTAGAGAATCGAATGGTGATCTTGCGGAGAATCCCAATGAGTATCCAAACAATGATTACACTATAAGGAGCAAAGAAATTACGAAAAATGAACAAATAATAGGCCATGTGGAGATAGCATTCACAAAAGATATAGTTGCTAAGGAGCTAGCGCGCTATATATTCGTAACATTTAGTAGAGTCCTGATGATTGATATTATTCTAATATTAATTCTTTCACTAGTTATAAGGCTAAAGATCATTATGCCTTTAAGGCGGATTGAACTGCAGCTGAGAGATTTTAGTAAGGGTCGCATCAATCAGGAGATGGTTGTGAATAATAATAATGAAATTGGCACTATATCTAACGCTTTTAATGATATGGCGCTGGATTTGGAATCCACAACTATTTCAAAAGACGAAGTTAATAATATTATGTCGACAATGAATGATGCGCTGATTGTTTATGATATACATACCAGGATCAACGCTGTGAATGAGGCCGCGTGTGACTTGTTGGGCTACACCAAGGATGAGCTTCTAGGGGCTGAGGCAGAGCTTATTATAGATTCAGAGGAAATATTCCACTGCATTCGGAGCGTCAAAATAATTAAGGGGGAAAAGTTATTTAATCATGAAATGACGTACAAAACAAAAGCTGGTGAGTTAATTCCGGTTCTTGTGTCTGCCGCTGTGCTTAGAACCAAAACAGGAGAACTGGAGGGAATAGTTACAAGCGGGAAAGATATTACTGATAGAAAACTTGCTGAAAATGAAATTAAAAAGCTAAATCAGAAAAACAAATTAATCTTAGATTCTGCCGGTGAGGGTATATATGGTTTAGATTTAGAAGGTAATACGACTTTTATCAATCCAGTTGGCGCCCAATTGATTGGGTGGAAACAAAACGATCTTATCGGTAGATCTCAACACTCTATTCTTCACCACACTAAGGCAGATGGAGCTAAATATCCTCGTGAAGATTGTCCCATTTATGCTTCTTTAAGAGATGGCAAAGTTCACCATGTTGATACAGAGGTTTTTTGGAAAAAAGATGGAACGTCATTTCCGGTTGAATATACAAGCACTCCAATTGTAGAAGATGGTCGGATCACGGGTGTTGTTGTTACCTATAAAGACATAACATTGAGAAAAAAATACGAGCAAGATTTAAAAAAAGCAAAAGAAACGGCTGATGCCGGCAGTCTTGCAAAGAGCCAATTCTTAGCCAATATGTCTCACGAGATCCGCACTCCTTTAAACGCTATTATTGGTTTTTCAAGACTTTTAGAAAATAGCCAACTTAAAGAAGAGCAAAAGAAGAAAGTGAGCATAATTGTGTCCAGCGGGGAGGGGTTGTTGGGAGTCATCAACGACATTCTGGATTTTTCAAAAATTGAGGCTAATGAAAGAAAGTTAGAAACCATTGACTTTAATTTTGAGCGTCTCATTAGAGATTGTGTGGCCATTACATCCGCTAAGATAAAAGCGGGTAGTGAAGTTGAGCTATATTGTGAATATCCCAAAGGATTACCTAAAGAGCTTAGAGGTGACCCAACAGCGGTAAGACAAGTTCTTTTAAATTTAATGAGCAATTCAATTAAGTTCACCAAGAAGGGCTCTGTGGGGATAATTGTAGAGGAGGAAGCGGAGTCGGATTCTAAATCGAAGTCATTAAGAATTATAGTAAGAGATACAGGTATTGGAATTCCTGCAGATAAAGTAGACCATATTTTTGGGTCTTTTAATCAAGTTGATGACACAACTACTAGGACATATGGCGGCACGGGTTTAGGTTTGGCAATCACCAAATCATTAATTGAACTTATGCGCGGGACTATTCATGTGGAATCTGAAGTAGGTAAGGGAAGTAAGTTCATTGTCTCCATAACGCTTGAAGAAGCCAAAGTTTCTATAGTCGATCAAATCGATCCAGTGGATTTAGAAGTTCTTAATGGTAAACAAGTAATGATTGTTGACGATAATAAATTTTCACGAGATTTACTTAGGGTATTTAGTGAGGACGTCGGCATGACTGTGTTGAATGATGCTACTGTCGGTAATGGAGTGCTCAATTTTCTAGCCAACTGCAATCCATTACCCCAATTAATCATCATAGACATTACGACGCCCAGCACGGATGGTTATGCCTTGGCTAAAGAGATTAAAATGAATAAAACATTCAATGATATTAAGCTAATCTGTGTCAGTTCTGATGCGGCTCCGGGCGAAGCCGCTAAATCTAAAGAAGCGGGTTTTGATGCTTATTTACCAAAACCCCTAATGAAGCAGGATTTTATTCAAGTAATTCAAGCCACCTTGGGTGATAAACGTATAAATGGCCCTATTATCAATCGACATTTATCTCAAGAAATAATGAAGGGAATTAAAATTCTTGTAGTTGAAGATAATGTAATTAATCAAGAATTAATTAAGGCTCTCTTAAATGAAATGGGCTGTGATATTGAAATAGCTAATAATGGTTTGGAAGCCGTGGAAAAAGTTAAAGACAGCACAACAAAATACCAAATTATTTTTATGGATCTTCAAATGCCAAAGATGGGCGGTCTCGAGGCTACCAAGATAATTCGCAGTGACTTAGATAAGCGCATACCCATTATTGCTCTGACTGCTGCAGTAACTAGCGAGGATAAGGCTGCGAGTCTTGAAGCCGGCATGAATGATTTTCTAACAAAACCTATTCAAGTCGATCAATTGGAGGAGATCATAGCCAAATGGGAAGGGTTTGGAAAGCAGACTCCACCAGCAACTAAATCGTAGTATATGAAATATAATCATCGCCTCCCAATCTTCTAAGTTAAGAGATATCTGGCTAGCCCATCCTAGGGAGCCATGATAAGGTGATCTAGGCGTTACGGTTACATCGAGCAAAAGTTCGAGTGTGTTGTAGTGCCTTTTCTTTGTCTGGCACCGCAATAGAATGTGAGACCAATTAATAATGACAAAGACGAAGATTCTCATCATTGAAGACGAAAAGAACATTCTGGCGCTTATTAGGTATAGCGTTGAGCAATCGGGTTTTTGAGCCGTTGTTGCTAAGAGAGGTGATGATGGTTTAAAGACGTCAATTACATCAAACAAGGCAAGGAAGTCTGCCACCCAACAAAACAGTGACTGTATGTTTGCGTAGAGAATAAGTTCTAAACTCTTCTAGTTGGGGGAGTTAATTAAAGCGCTGCGCCACTTAACGCGGCATTTTTATTTGACGTACCAACAAGAACTCGAAACCTGAAGCGTTGCAAGTACCACGACGCTTAGCTGTGAAAGAGATGCCGCCGTTGAGGGCTCTTTTTGAGGATTAACCACCTTTTGGGCATTTTTTACTATTCTTAATTCACTTTCCTAATTAACACACCACCAAACATGTTTTATTAGCTTAAATTGAAATGGTATAATGGCCTAGGTTAACGGGGCTGGTGCCGAAGTTCAAAGACCTCTTGCAACCGTAGTTATTGGAGGCGTTATATCTTCCACCATTCTTACATTGCTAGTATTACCTGTCCTGTACAGATACTTTCCTGAAAATGTACAATTCTGGCGTAAAAGAACCAAATTTGCGTAAGCAGATGGGCATGAGGCGAAAGCTTAAAGAAAGGCTCCTAAACGTGTCTGTTATACGGAGCCATTTTAATTGATAATCGAAATCATCTGCATAACTGAAAAATAGGATTTTTAGTCACCATTGATCTAAGATGGATCATGGGGTACGTGACATATCTGAATCAACTAGTGAGAGATGGAATGGATGTTGACGAAGCATCGGTTAAGGGGGCAGGCCTTAGATTTAGACCTATTCGTATGACTGCATCAACAACAGCATTAGGACTGGTGCCACTTTTTTTATCATGGTGCGGGAAGCGAGGTTCAGCGGACTTTTGCCACAGTAGTTATTGGCGGACTTGTCAGCTCAACCATTCTTACACTTTTGGTTATCCCATCGTTATACAGGTGGTTTAGAATTACCCTGATCATGGACGAAGTTATTTAAACAATATAGCTAGCAATGCTAAAAAAAGAGGTCTAAATGAGAATATTTTATTTAACTTTATTGAATTTATTTATCGCGGGATTAGCGTATGCACATGGGGTAACCGACGCAGATAAACTACACCTAGTTAGCGGAGGGAATATTGATTATATGTATTTAGGCGCTAAGCATATGTTAACGGGATATGATCACCTCCTATTTCTGTTCGGGGTGATTTTCTTTTTAACTAAATTCCGTGATGTGTTTAAGTTCGTTACAGCCTTCACAATCGGCCATAGCATTACCCTTATTTTTGCTACATTCTATGAAATCACGGCAAGCTATTATCTGATTGATGCTGTTATTGCTTTAAGTGTTTGTTATAAAGGCTTTGAAAATATTGACGGATTCAAAAAGTATTTGCGCATCAAATCCCCAAATTTACAAGCCGCGGTTCTATTATTTGGGTTGATTCATGGATTTGGACTTTCTACCAGACTTCAACAATTACCTCTTGGTGATGAGGGTTTGATATGGAAGATCTTATCTTTCAATGTTGGCGTTGAAGTTGGGCAGACTATAGCCTTATCAATAATACTAGTCTTATTGATGCAATGGCGCAAAACGGAATCATTTACCAAATTCAGCATGGTTTCAAATAAAGGCTTGATCTGTGTTGGTGTAGCCTTGTTTGTGTTCCAAATGTACGGGTTTTTTAGTAGCGTAGAAAGCAACGAAATAGATCAATTTAAGACCACTCATAGTGTTGGTCGAGTGCATCAGCATGGCGGTGGGCCAAAGCATGTAGACCCTGTTGTGGAAATGGTTGAAGAACCTGTCGCTGAGCCTGCAAATCATGGTCATCAGCATGGCGATCATGGACACGCACATTGATGTATTGGAATCTAGATTAAGGAGTGTACATGTGGATTATTGGTAAAATCGTTATCTCAGGAATCATTATTGCATTTGCATCATGGTTTGCTGGAAAAAGACCTATTCTGGCTGGGTTTATCATCGCTCTTCCACTCATGTCAATGTTGAGCATCTTATTTACATATGCAGAATATAAGGATATGGACAAAGTCAATCAATTCGCTGTATCTATTTTGGTTGCCGTACCTTTATCGTTAACGTTCTTCGTTCCATTTGTTGTAAATAGGTGGATCAAGCTTAACTTCATGTGGACTTATTTAGCGGCGATTGGATGTCTTGTGTTTGCCTATTGGGTGCATCAGACTATATTTAATACGAAGTAAGCAAATTAGAGACGAGTTTCGTAATAGGCGCAAGATTTATAGTTCTAAACTCGTCCAGTTGGGGAGGGCAGAGGCAAGCAGTTCTTCAGTGGGCGTATGATGATAGGCGCGTATAATTTTTTTATTTACAATATACCAATAACGTAATATACTAAAAAAGGTATATATAGATGGAGTGCAATGAAAAAAATTAATCTTAAGACAATACAGAATGCGGCACGAATTCTACGCGTGATGAGCCATCCAGATAGGCTTAGAATTGTTGAGGCGCTTGAGCATTCGTCCAAAAGTGTTACGGAGCTTATGAACGAACTTAAACTTGCTCAGGTGATTGTGTCTAAGCATTTGGCGGCATTAAAAAAACAGAATATCGTTAGCAGTGTGGTGGCAGCGCATTTTAGACATTACTCAATCGCTAATAGTAATGTGATCAATATATTAAACTGTTTAAGGTCTCATGGGGGAGTAGACAAATGAAAAAAATATCAATGGAAGAATTTGAAAGTGAATTTGATGCGAGTATTGGAGCTCAATGTCTGGATGTGCGTGAGCCCTCAGAGTATGCTCAGATCCATTTGAAGTCCTTTAATCTATACCCTTTAAGTCAACTTTCAGAAAAATCGGTTGAGATCCTTAAAAAATCAAAACCAACTTATTTACTTTGCCGTACGGGTAGCCGCGCATGTCAGGCAGCGGACAAACTTGAAAAGATGGGATTCACTGACCTTAATGTTATTGAAGGCGGCATTGGTGTATTTGAGGGGGCGGGTAAGCCCTTGATTAAAGGATCTTCAAAAGTTTGGGGGTTAGAAAGGCAAGTCCGCTTTGGTGCCGGGACCTTGGTTCTCTTGGGCATTGTTTTGGCTAAAACGGTTCATCCCGCGGGAATATTTGTATCATTATTTGTGGCCGGTGGGCTTGTTTTCTCAGCGGTGACGGATACTTGTGGAATGGGCATGCTGCTAGCCCGAATGCCATGGAATCAATCGGGTAGGTAATCTAAAGCATCACTTATGGAAATCATACACATTATCGCAATTGTTCTTTGTCTTTTCGTGGGCCTATCGTTAGGCTTATTGGGCGGAGGTGGTTCTGTGCTGATGGTGCCAATATTTGTTTATGTTGCCAAAGTTTCGATTAATGAAGCCATTGCAATGTCACTTATCATTGTTGGCATATCTAGCGCGGTAGGATCTTATAAATATTATCGACAAGGATTCGTCAATCAACGACTGGTGGTTTTGTTTGTCGTGCCAGGCGTGATTGCTGCTTTTTTGGGCGCGCGTTTAACACAGTACGTTTCTGCTAATCATCTTCTGTTTATGTTTGGCATCCTGATGGCCTTAATCGCACTTATTCTATTTAAAAAATCTTCCAATAGAACGGAGGGTTTAGAGCAAGTTGTGTGCCGGCCAGGCTTAGTCTTATCCGTTGTGGCTGGGGCGGTGATTGGACTCCTTACGGGTCTTTTGGGTGTGGGTGGAGGATTTTTGATTGTTCCCGCGATAGCCCTTTTGATGAAATGCTCTCTTTATACTGCTATCGGCACATCGCTAGTTATTATTTCTATCAATTCTCTCACGGGCTTTATTGGACATATTTCAGTCATAGAATTAAACGTGCCATTAACCGCAGCATTTCTTATAGCGACGGTTGCTGGGGCTGTGCTTGGAACGCGATTTTCAGACAAATTTAGCATCGTATTGCTTCAAAGGACTTTTGCGATTTTAATATTTGGTGTTGGATTATTTTTGGCAGTACAACATTTTCCTTATGGGCATGGAGCATAATTTGTAATGACATTATTTCGGCAACTTTATGACAATGTATCTTCAACTTACACTTATTTATTAGCTGACGCTAATTCACGAGAAGCTGTGATTATTGATCCGGTATTTGAATTACATCATCGGGACTTAGCATTAATTAAAGAGTTGGGCCTTAATCTTAAATACAGTTTGGATACACATTGTCACGCCGACCATGTTACTGGATCCTGGCTGATGAAAAAGGCCACAGGGTGTCAAATTGTTCTATCAAAGAAATATAATGCCTCTATGGTTGATATGCCTGTAGATGAAGGCTGTGAGATTATATTTGGTGACGCTCGGCTGAGCGTGTGGGCAACACCAGGACATACTGAAGGCTGTTTGGCTTATGTGACACAAGATAAGAAGATGGCTTTTACAGGGGATTGCCTTATGATTCGTAGTGCCGGAAGAACAGATTTTCAGCGAGGAGATGCCAAGAAAATGTATCACTCGATACGTGAAAAGCTATTCAAGCTGCCCGACGATTGTTTTGTGTATCCCGCGCATGACTACGACGGACGTTGCGTTAGCACCATTAAAGAAGAAAAGGCGTTTAATACGCGCATTGGTGGTGAAGCGAGCGAAAATGATTTTGTAGGTTATATGAACAATTTAGGTTTACCTCACCCCAAGAAGATCGCTATTGCTCTGCCGGCGAATATGCGGTCAGGCATGCCAGAAAATGGCTTGTATCCAGAAAGAGCACGTTGGGGACCGGTAGAAGAGACGTATGATGGTATTTGGCAGATCTCCGGGGATTGGCTGGAGAGTCATGTGAACAGTGTGATCATCCTAGATGTTCGCGAAGCCGATGAGAGGGTAACAGATGCCAAAAGTATTCTCGGAGCTGTCACCATCCCGCTCGGCGAACTGGTTTCAAGGTTGAATGAGATTTCTAAGTCAAAACCAATCGTGACTGTTTGTCACTCCGGGAAGCGGTCTGCGCAGGCCACAGTCATTCTCAAAAAAAATGGCTTTTCTGATGTAGCCAATCTTAAAGGCGGCATGATTGAATGGGCACATGCCGATCGCGGAGCGGCCAAATAGCCGTTTGATGGGCATCTTCATATATAAAATAGTTGCGAACCCGCGTAGCAGGATCCATGCGCAGCTATGAACCCGCGTAGCTGGATCCATGCGCAGCTATGCAATTCGTCCAAGCGGGGGAACTAAATTAAAAATACCGTTCTTCATTGGGTGGTTTTTTTTGTTCAGTATAGAGGGAATCTGCGTTGAAGAACCTGGTCTCCTCAAATAACCCCAGTGTGTATTACAATAAACTAGGTCAAATTGATTACGAAAGATAGGGAGATATGGCATTATGCAAACGATGGTTATTTTATTGGGATGGTAGGATCTGTGGATAAGAATAATATTGGAGTTTTTGACAATAGTTATGCGGCTTTGCCGGAGCAATTTTACGAACGCATTCAGCCGGTTGCGGTCAAAGCGCCAACCTTGGTGCGTCTGAACGATGCTTTAGCCAAAGAGCTTCAGTTAGATTTAAGGCATTTGAACCAAGACGCGATGGCGGCTCTTTTTGCGGGTAATACTTTAGCTCAAGGCACTGACCCGATTGCGCAGGCTTATTCCGGACATCAGTTCGGACATTTTTCTGGGCAGCTGGGTGATGGCCGGGCAATTCTTTTGGGTGAAGTCATTGATAGGAGTGGCAAGCGGCGCGATATTCAACTAAAGGGTTCGGGTCGGACTCGATTTTCACGGAGTGGTGATGGGCGAGCCGCTTTAGGTCCAGTGATTCGCGAATATATCCTCAGTGAGTCAATGCATTGTTTGGGCATTCCCACGACGCGGTCTCTGGCTATGGTTACCACCGGTGAAGAGGTTATGCGCGAAACTCCTTTACCAGGTGCGGTGCTGACACGCATTGCTTCAAGTCATATTCGCGTGGGAACTTTTCAGTACTTTAGTTCGCGACAGGACGCGGAGGCCGTTAAACAATTAGCCGACTATGTGATTGAGCGGCATTACCCCGAAGTGAAAGAAGAGCAGAATGCATACCTTGCTTTATTAAAGTCCATAGCCAATAGACAGGCCTCGCTTATAGCAAAGTGGATGCACGTGGGTTTTATTCACGGCGTAATGAATACGGATAATTCAGCCATTTCAGGCGAGACGATTGATTACGGTCCCTGCGCTTTTATGGATGAATATGATCCTGGCACAGTCTTTAGTTCCATTGATCAACGAGGGCGTTATGCCTATGATAATCAAGCTAATATTGCCCACTGGAATCTGACGCGTTTAGCAGAATGTCTCTTAGGCTTATTTGATAAGAACCAAGCGCAATCGATTAAGATGGCCGAAGAAGTATTGGCTGTTTTTCCTATCACATTTGAAGAATATTGGCTAAAAGGGATGTGCTGGAAGATTGGCATCAATGAACGTCAGTCCGAGGATGTTTTGCTGATTCAGGATTTGTTGGCTTTGATGCAAAAACATAAGACAGATTACACACTTGGTTTCCGCTATTTATGTGATGGCATTGAGGCAAGCGAGGAGGCTTCAGTTCTTAAGGGTCTTTTTTCAAATGATTCACAATTTGATGCGTGGTGTGGGCGCTGGCGCAAGCGTCTATTGCAGGGGAAGAAGTCACCTGCAGAAATTACACAATCAATGCGGTCCGTTAATCCGGCCTTCACTCCGCGAAATCATCGCGTTCAACAAGCCATCGAAGCTGCGGTGAATAACAATGATTTTTCAAAAACAGAAGACTTGATCAAAGTGTTGTCAAATCCCTTTGAGGATCAGCCTTCAAAGGTCGCCTACATGGACCCGCCCAAGTCTGAGGAGCGTGTGCTCGAAACCTTCTGCGGTACTTAACGCATTGCACCTCGCCCTAAGGGGATGGATTGGAGCGTAAAAAATTGATGGAAAAGAATGGCAAGAAGACGGGCTATAATTTAGCATCTTCCTCTCAGAAGAGGTCTGGATTACTTATCAGTAAAGAGGGAAATAATGATCAATTCACTCTTTGAATATTAAGTTGCATATCGTTGGGTATTTATGTGGGCAGCATGCTAACTGAGGGGGCCGCTATGTATAGGGGGCAGACACATTATTTCTTGACAGGCTGCAAGCCCGTATTAAGATATACACATGCCCAGACAAGCTAGAATAGTCATTCCAAATACAGCTCACCACATAACGCAACGCGGTAACTATCGCCAGAATATATTCGATAAACGATATAACTACGAACAGTATTGTGAGTGGATAAATGAATACGCCAGTGATAACAGTCTGGATATCCTAGCCTACTGTCTTATGAAAAACCACGTTCATTTTGTGGCCATACCTAAAGATAGCCAAAGCCTAGCTCTAGTCTTCAAAACAGCACATATGCGTTATTCCCACTATATTAATCGCCAGAGATCAGTCAAAGGACATCTTTGGCAGGGAAGATTCTATTCCTGCATCCTTGCGGAAACCCATCTCTATAGATCCATAAGATATGTTGAGAATAATCCAGTGCGTACCAAATTAGTGGACAAAGCCTGGGAGTATAACTTCTCCAGCGCCAAAGACCATACTGAAGGAAGGGATAAGCCGCTAATAAGACTCAAGCCGCACAGTGGTATAAACTGTGGAGCACAATGGAAAGAATATTTGCAAGAGAAGGATATCGAAATGACAAAAGATATTAGAATAAAGACCAGTAAGGGGTTGGTGGTTGGAACCGATAGGTTTATTAAGCAATTAGAAGGAACGTTAAAGCGCTCTCTAAAATGTGTAGCTCAAGGAAGACCTAAGGCAACCAAATAAATGTGTCTGTCCCCTTTATCCTTGACAGTACCGTTCTAATACATTACACTTATTAATATATGTAAATAAATAGAACGGATATGATATGGGCAACAAGGGAAGCGAACTTCTCAAATACTTTAAAAAGCATGGCGGGATGATGTCTTATGCGGCCATTATTAAGGCAGGTTTTCACAATGATACGCTTCAAAATCTCGTTGTATCGGGACGTGTGCAGAAACTGGATCGAGCTGTTTACAAGATCAAGGAGCTCGACGATCTTGAAAACCCTGATTTGGTCATGACTGCGATAAGAGCTCCGAAAGGTGTTGTCTGTCTTGTTTCAGCACTTGCATTTTACGAGGTCACAGATGAGATTCCGCGAAACGTGGATCTTGCCATTCCGCGGGGTGCGCATGCCAACAAAATTGAGTACCCGCCGGTGAAATATCACCGGTTTTCACTCCCGACGTGGAAAGCGGGAATTGAAATAAAAAAAATAGGAGGCCAGGAGGTACGAGTTTACAGCCTCGCTAAAACCCTTGCAGATTGCTTCAAATTTAGGAACAAAATCGGAAGTGGCGTTGTCCGCAACTCTCTAAAAACAGCGCTGAGCGAACGTAAAGTATCTCCAAATGAAATTATGAAGTACGCTAAAATTTGCCGGGTTGTGAATGTCATCAAGCCCATTCTCGAATCATTGATATGACATCGCCCCAAAATATAAAGCCGCAAAACATCGAAGCCTCAGTTCGCGCCCAGCTCATGAGCGTCGCAAAAAAGACCAACCGTCCTTTTGCCGAAGTCTTGCAATACTATGGTATGGAACGATTTCTATATCGTCTGAGCCAATCCAAATATGCGGGTGGTTTTGTTCTAAAAGGTGCTCTCATGTTCAAAGTGTGGGAGGTGTTGGAAATGCGGGCCACGCGTGATATTGATTTTCTGGGCCGTTTTGATAACGAAATCGCTAAACTTGAAAATATGATTAAGGAAATATGCCACACAGAGATTCAGCCGGATGGTCTGATTTTTGATCAAGCAACGGTGAAAGGGGAAAAGATCAAAGAAGATGCTGAGTATGAGGGAGCTAGGATTAAGTTCAGAGGTTTTCTTGGAAAAGCTAGAATACCCATGCAGATTGACGTTGGATTTGGGGATGTTATTTTTCCAAAAGCAAAAGTCATCGATTATCCGATTCTTCTCGATTTTCCTCAACCGCAACTGCAAGGATATACAGCTGAAAGCGTGGTGGCTGAAAAATTTGAGGCGATAGTTAAACTTGGAGCTCTTAATAGTCGTATGAAAGATTTTTATGATATCTGGCTTATGATGCGACAGTTTGATTTCACCGGCGATGAATTGGCGCAGGCTTTTCGTCGGACATTTGAGCATAGAAAAACCACTTTGCCGCCAAAACTACCATTTTTTGCCCCTGAAATTTATGACGACGCATCCGACCGACAAACTCTTTGGAGCGCATTCAGGCAGAAAGGGGAAATCAAACATGCGCCCGAACGTCTTCGAGATGTTGCCAAAACTATCGAAGTTTTTCTTGAAGAGCCGGTGGCATTCAGTATGAATCGAAATAAAGCCATCGGAATCTGGACGGCGCCCGGCCCATGGCAATCAATGCCGATACCGAAGAAATAGCCCTCGAACCCAGGCATATATCAACCGTGGGGTGATGTGAAGAGTGAAGGGGGTGAAGGGGTCAATTCGTATTTGGCTATATTTGCTTTGGACTGCCTCATTATGACCTCTTTAGAGAACTTTTATAGTAACGATTTCCTATGTTGCAAGGCTCATGCCGAAGTTTGACCCCGCCCCTTTTTGGGCGTAGAATCATTAAATCCCAATCAAACTCGAGAGTATTACCCATGAAGAAATTCGGAAAGTAACGCAATAAAACAACATCGCTCCTCTACATATCAAGTAACTCGGAAATTAACTTTTCAGACAATTGTGATGTGCGCACTGACACTTTTTATTTCTGGGCAAGCCTGGGCGGGATATCAAGGTGTGTGGACAGACTCTAGTGGAAAGAATCATTATTCTGAGCCCTCTTCGTCGAGCTCATCTAGTAGTTCGAGCTATTCAGGGTC
>JBLINS010000044.1:0-16268 GCA_047639455.1 Candidatus Omnitrophota bacterium | reverse complement strand
CTTTGAGTCAAAATACAACCTTAGCGCGTACAGGTTTTCATGTGGCGGCTAATGGAGATCAATTGGGTGTGAATGATTTGGATGCGAGATTGCATGAAATCACTATAGCGGCGTTAAAGGCTTTGAGTCCGAAATTGCCGGGAGTATTTGTGCGTAAGGGTTTGGCTAGAGAGTATAGGGATTATTGGGCGCAAAGTCGCGAGGGGTTAATTGCTGAAGGGCGAAGTGATTATTTGGCTATTGGGTATCGCTTTGCTAATCGAATTATCAGACCATTACAGTCAGTCTTGAGCGGGGCTAAATTGATTGAAAAAACTATTGGGGTGTCTGCTTAGTCTGAGAGGGCATTGATTTCTACATAAGCTGTTGTTATGTATATGATATACTGAATATAATCATTGACATAGTTATCGATTTACATGTTAATATATAACTAATGAATCGAATTTATGAGCTAAAACGGCATTTGAAGTTAGAATTTCCCCAAAATCCTATTAAAGGTTCTGGAGCAATATTTCTATGGGGTCCGAGACAAACAGGAAAAACTACTTTTCTACAAGGTCATTATAAAGACGCGCATTATTATGATCTTTTAGACTCTTCTCTTATTGGAGAATTCACTATTCGCCCTCAAACATTGAGGGAAGAAGTTTTGGCTGATAATCGCAATATCGTTATTATTGATGAAATTCAAAAAGCCCCCGCCTTAATAAACGAAGTCCACTGGTTATTAGAGAATACGAATAAGAAAATTATTCTTTGCGGATCGAGTGCACGCAAACTTAAACGCGATGCTCATAATTTGCTTGGGGGCAGAGCTATTGATGCTCATCTTTTTCCATTTGTTAGTAGTGAGATCCCTGATATTGATTTAGATCGCTTTTTAAATCATGGAGGATTACCTGCCCATTATTTAAATGACAACCCTCGCAAGCTTATGAAAGCTTATATTAACAATTATATCAAAGAAGAAATATTGGAAGAATCTATCACACGGAATATTCCAGCATTCTCACGTTTTCTTGAAATCACAGGTCTAACGCATGGGCAATTGCTCAATTATGCGAACATTGCTAGAGAAGCAGGCGTGTCTCCTATTACTGTTAGAAATTATTATCAAATATTAATAGATACCTTGCTTGGTTTTACACTTGAGCCTTGGAGAAGGACAAAAAAACGACGATTGGTTGAAACAGCTAAATTTTATATTTTTGACATTGGAATTGCGCATTATCTTAATCCAGAAATTACTAGTGTGATGCCTGGTACGGATATTTATGGCAGGGCGTTTGAACATTTTTTAATTAATGAGATTCGAGCTTACCTTTCTTATCATGATCTAGATATTCCTTTATCTTTTTGGAGAACGAGCTCAGGCTTTGAGGTTGATTTAATTTTGGGAGATATGGAAGTTGCTATTGAGTTTAAGTCGTCAACAAGAGTCACATCAAATGATCTCAAAGGTATTCGAGCTCTTCAAGATGAGCATCAAGTCAAACGATGTATTATTGTTTCTCGCGAAGAGAAGCCGCGACTTGCAAATAATATTGAGATTATGTCATGGAAAAAATTTTGCTCATTGCTATGGTCTCAGGAAGTAATTTAATACTTCAAGGCTATCTTAAATACATTTTCGTTCCACATACATAATTTATAAAAAGAAGTTTATTCTTGGCACACCCTTGGGAGTTTTTGTTGGAGGAAGTGGGTGATGAGTTGTTGCATGAGGGGTTTTTTGCGGGGGTCTCTTAGGATATAGGCCGGGTGGAAGAAGATGAAGAAGCGGGTATTGGGAAAAGCTTCATCGGCATAGCTATTTTGAACCAGGGTATTCATGGGTACTTTGGTCAAATGGGGCAATATATGTTTGACGGCTGTGCGGCCCATGAGCAATATGTATTTAGGCTGCATAAGCTCTATTTGTTTGAATAAATAAGACTTACATTGAGTCGCTTCCTTGATTGTGGGCGGACGGTTATTTGGGGGACGACATTTGGCGATATTGGCCACCAAAGCGTCTTGATTGGTATCAAAACCCTGCTCAATTAAGAGCTGATTCATCAACTTACCACTACGACCCACAAAAGGCTTACCCTGCTCATCCTCATCTTTCCCAGGCGCCTCACCAATAATCATCGTATCACTCCGATAATTACCCCGATCAACCACCAAATTAGCCCTCCCAGCCCCCAAAGCACACTCCTGACAATCATAAGCCGCCAATTGCTTTTTGAATTCGGGGTAAGTCTTGGTTTTGAGGATCTCATTAATCATATTCAGCATATTATCCCATATAACCCTAGATTGTGCCCGTGCCTGACCTCAAAGCCAGGACATCAATGCCGGCGAAATTAGAATGTAGCCGGCCCACACTTGCTACGCGG
This sequence comes from Candidatus Omnitrophota bacterium, assembly GCA_047639455.1. Lineage (GTDB taxonomy): Bacteria > Omnitrophota > Gorgyraeia > 2-02-FULL-51-18 > JAGOUK01 > JBLINS01. The sequence continues at coordinate 13,884 of JBLINS010000044.1, read as the reverse complement.
TTCATAATGACGGTGGGTTTTAGCAGCATATCGAGTCTGTTATTGCGCTACAAAGCTTTTGCTGTGAAACCGCGTAGCTGGGTCCATGTGCAACAATGAGATCCTTACGCCGCTTGCTTCGCGCGGCTGAGGATGACGGGTGTAGTTAGGGAAGCCGGCCGCTCGTGCCTACAGGATGACTCATACGCGCTACATTATAGGCCACGTAGTGGCTCCTTGATGGTATGCCATACTCCGGCCAGGAGTTTAGCGCCATCGGGGCTAAAGCCATGATTAGTGGCGGCATACCTTTGGCTTACAAATTATATCCATATTCACTATTATTAAGACTAGACTGCTGTAAATAAAGGTGTGGGGAGGTATTGGAGAGAAATGCCATTGTCATACAAGATTATGTTTGGCATTTCTTGGAATATACCTCCCCACACCTTTATATATCAGATCGAGTCTTATTAACGCGCTTTAGTGAAGGCTATGGTATAATTTGACCCTTATGGGATACAAAACAAAACAACAAATGATACGCAAACAAGCTATTAAAAGACTTAAGAAACGCGCTCGCTTAGCCAAAGATGGCCAAAAACCGGAAGAATTATTCTATACCGGCGTTTGGGTTGGCCCCCGCAAATAATCACGTTTTTTTGAGTGATTAGATTTGCCCAGGCATTGGGTAGATTACAAAATTTCTGATAGTTTTTCTGCTGGTCGAGCCAAAATTGCTTTGGCTCCGACTTCCACAATAGGCCTTTGTATAAGATCTGGGTTATTGGCCATTAGGCCAATTAACTCAGCTTCAGTGTGCTCGCTATTAGCTAGGCCCAAATCCTTATAGACGGTTTCTCTCGCACGTAATAACTCTCTAGCCGAAAGACCCATTTTGGCCAATAATTCTTTAATTTTGGATGTTGATAGAGGCTCTATATAATAATTAACATCATTGAAGTCGACACCACTTTCTTTGAGTGCGGCATATACTTTTTTACAAGTGGTGCAAGTTGGTTTTTGATAAATGGTTATTTTGGCCATATTTTCTCCTTTGATGAAGCAGCATTTTAGCATGGCTTGCGCTTCAATATGTTAGAATAGCGGCAATACATGAGCATTCCTGCATTAAAAACAAGTCGACAGTATTACGCCGCTTTGACGGGTCTTGGTCAAGCTAAGCCCGCACATAGTATGGCTCAATTAGAAACCGCTGAATTAGCCTCTAGCCTAAATTGCCAAACAGACAAACACCGCCGTATATTACCTATTCTTTATAAAAAAACCCGTGTTCAGAGAAGAGCTAGCGTTTTGTCACCAGTGAAGACAAAAGAGAGTATTGGTTTTCATGATTTTTATACTGCTCCCGATGAGAAGAATGCTTTGGGGCCAGGTACAGCTGAACGTATGCTTTGTTATGCAGATGAAGCTCCCAAGCTAGCATATGCAGCCTCACGCGGTGCTTTGGAGGATGCAAAGGTTACACCTGACCAAATCACGCATTTGATTAGTGTGTCTTGCACGGGGTTCAAGGCGCCTGGGTTTGATATTGAGTTGATCAAAAAAATCAAACTACCCTCTAGTGTAGAGCGCACACATATTGGTTTTATGGGTTGTCATGGTGTATTCAATGCCATGCGTATAGCCAAGAGCTTTGCTCAAAATAATGCTAACGCCAAAATCTTATTATGTTCAGTAGAATTATGCTCATTACACTTTTCTTATGGGTGGAATCCAGATCAAATTGTGGCCAATGCTTTATTCGCTGATGGAGCATCTGCCGCGGTGATTGAAGCTCAATCGTCAGCAGCAATGTACAATTTGCAGGCGACGGGTTCATATTTATTTAATGACTCGCAAGACGCCATGACTTGGACTATTAGTGACCATGGGTTCAAAATGACACTATCCTCTGAAGTGCCACATTTGATTGAGCAGCATTTAGAGGCTTGGGTTGCTGGTTGGCTTGCGAAATATGATCTTAAGATAAGTGATATACAATCTTGGGCTGTTCACCCAGGGGGACCACGTCTTTTAGACTCGGTTCAAAAGGCATTGAGTCTGGCCCCTGATGACTTACAAATTTCGCGTGATATTTTGGCCAAGCATGGGAATATGTCCTCAGCAACGATACTTTATATATTGGAAGAGTTTTCTAAGCGTAAAAATCCAGTACCATGTGTTGCCTTGGGCTTTGGGCCCGGTTTGGTTGCTGAAGCTTTTTTGATTCTATGAGAATCCGTTCTAAAAAATTAGAGATATTAGATCAGGACTGCATCACTCCGTCAGAAATTAATACCTCATTAGATTTTATGGTTAAAGTGAATAAGTATTTAGGTGGATCTAAAGCCATTATTAATTATTTTGAGACTTATGCTAAAGAGGATGCTTTGCGTATTGTCGATTTAGGCTGTGGATCAGGCGATATACCTTTTGCCTTGGTGCAGTGGGCTAAAAAAAGAAATAAAAAAATTAGTATTATTGCCTTAGATATTAATCCGCATTGTTTGCAATACGCGCAGTCGCATTATGCAACCCCAGAAATAGAGTATAAAAACCACTCAGCTTTTGAATTCAATACTTTAGGACAATTTGACTATGCGATTTCGTCCATGTTTTTTCATCACTTAACGGACGAAAAAATAATCCAATTATTACAACTCATGCAAGAGCATTGCAAGCAGGGTTTTATTATTAATGATTTGGAAAGACATGCATTGGCTTATATGGGTGTGGGATTATTGGCTACTACCACTTTAAACAAAATCGTATTGCATGATTCTACTTTATCTGTTGCTAGAGCGTTTAGGGAAAATAATTGGTCTGATTATGCCCATAAAGCGGGTATAAAAAATGCGCTTATTTATAAAGCGCCTATGTATCGCATTATGATGGGCGCACATGTCTGAGGCTGATTATCAATACCATATTAAGGGTGCCGGAATAGCGGGTCTGGTATTGCATCACGAATTGAGTCGCGCGGGTTTTGAGTCACATATAGAAGATAGGGCTACGTTTCCGCGTCCAAAAGTATGTGGTGGTTTATTACAATGGGATAGTTGGGATTATTTAAATAAGAATTTTAGAATTGACACACCACATAATATTATTTCGAGTATACGCCATTATCAAAAGGGTAAGTTCTTACAGGCCTATCAAACACCTCAGCCCATGGTTTTTGCGCGGCGTTTAGAATTAGACCATTGTTTATTTAAACAAAGATCAGTGCAAGTCAAAACAGTCAAGCCGGTTAGGGAAGTATTAGCGACGGGTGTGTCCAGCAAACAAGGGGAGTGGTTGGGCTTTCATGTTAAAGGTGATGCGATTAATGGTCTTGAAATGCATTACGGAGATAGATTGTATGCGGGTGTCGCTCAAAATACTGTAAATGAATCACATATAGCTTTTTTAATACACCATAGCTGCTTTAAGTCGATTGAGGCTTTGCCTGAGTTATTGAAGAGTCAATTAGGGCTCAAAGTTATGGGTTCAATAAAGGGCACGCGGCGTATTCATTACGGCATGCAACACCCTGATTGGGCGATAGGGGATGCAAAAATGACAACGCATCCTTTTTTAGGGTTGGGGATGAAACATGCTATTGAATCGGCGCGTTTATTAGCGGATTTAATCATGGCTAATCGCTATGCGGACTACGCTCTCGAACATCGTAGGAAATTCAAAGCTTACTTTTGGACTAGTCAATTATTGGGGCGAGCTTTTGATTCACCATTGCAGAATTTGGTATGGTCTGTATTTTCTAACCCGGCCTTAATGAATAACGCTTATCACTTAATACATTGACCCCACCCCTAAGCGCGCCCCAAAACGGCCTCGCCTGTCTACCGACAAGCAGGCAATGACGTCAGCTAAAAAATATTTTGAACACTTTTACATCAATGCCAGCAAATTAGAAGTTTTTTGCTGTGGGATCCCTGCCTGCCGGCAGGCTTACGCTCGGTAAAAAACACCGAGCTCAGGATGACGGTAAGTTCATGATGACGTGGCTTGTGAATTATTTCTTTTTTGGACGGTTATTTTTGCGTGAAGCTTTGGTGATTTTTTGAAGGTGTTTCTTCTTGGCTTCATTTTTTGCTTTGGGTTTATTGGCATTCGTTCTCATGTTAACTCCTATTATTTGTTAGATTATGCCCGTGCCTGGTCTCAAAGCCAGGACTCGAAATGTCGGTGTGCCAAGAGGAAACCGAGCCATGTCGCTATGCTCCTCGCCTGTCTGCCGACAGGCAGGCAATGACGATATTGCACTAACCTATAGTTTTTGATAAATTTCTGAGCCAGTTGCTTGGAATTCAGAAGACTTGTCTTGCATGCCCTTTTCGAGGGCTTGTTTTTCTTCTAGACCCTGTTTGGCTGCATATTCTCGCACGTCTTGTGTGATTTTCATACTACAAAAATTAGGTCCGCACATAGAACAAAAATGAGCAACTTTGGCGCTGTCTTGAGGTAACGTCGCGTCGTGATATGACTTAGCCGTTTCTGGATCTAGGGCCAAATTAAATTGATCTTCCCAGCGGAACTCGAAACGCGCTTTTGATAGAGCATTGTCACGTACTTGAGCACCTGGATGTCCTTTAGCTAAGTCAGCAGCATGAGCAGCTATCTTATAGGTAATCACACCCTCTTTAACATCTTCTTTCTCAGGTAGGCCTAAGTGTTCTTTAGGGGTCACATAACACAGCATAGCGCATCCATACCAGCCGATTTGAGCCGCTCCTATGCCTGAGGTGATATGGTCATAACCAGGAGCGATATCTGTTGTTAGAGGCCCTAAGGTATAAAATGGAGCTTCGTGACATTCGTTTAATTCTTTGGTCATATTTTCTTCAATGAGTTGCATGGGAACGTGGCCCGGACCTTCAATCATGACTTGCACATCATGTTTCCAGGCTTTTTTTGTCAATTCGCCAAGTGTTTTTAATTCGCCGAATTGAGCTTCGTCATTAGCATCTGCCTGTGAACCAGGTCTCAAGCCGTCGCCTAAAGAGAAAGAAACATTATAAGCCTTCATGATTTCGCATATTTCATCAAAATGTGTATAGGTGAAGTTCTCTTTATGATGCGATAGGCACCATTTAGCATGTATAGAGCCACCACGTGAGACTATACCTGTTAATCTATTGGCTGTGAGCGGCACATAACGCAATAATACACCCGCATGAATGGTGAAATAATCCACACCTTGCTCGGCTTGCTCAATTAATGTGTCGCGATATATTTCCCAAGTCAAATCTTCTGGTTTGCCGTTAACTTTTTCCAAGGCTTGGTATATAGGTACGGTGCCTATGGGCACGGGGCAATTGCGTAATATCCACTCACGTGTTTCATGAATGTTTTTGCCTGTGGAGAGGTCCATAATTGTGTCGGCACCCCACTTAATCGACCAAGTCATTTTTTCAACTTCTTCATCTATAGATGAAGTGACAGCGCTATTGCCAATATTGGCATTAATTTTGACCAAAAAATTACGGCCAATAATCATAGGCTCTAATTCAGGGTGATTAATATTCGCTGGTATGATGGCTCTCCCGCGGGCTATTTCGTCGCGTACAAATTCAGGCGTTATACGCTCTGGAATGCTAGCGCCAAATGAATTGCCGGGATGCTGCTTAAGTAGGCGTTTGTCTTTAATCGTCTCTATGAGGTTATTTTCGCGAATCGCAATGTATTCCATCTCAGGGGTGATAATGCCTTGCTTGGCATAATGCATTTGAGAGACATTTTTACCAGGCTTGGCCTTGAGCATGATTTTGGAATTAGGAATATATTCAGTATCGCCAATGGCTTCAAGCCATGGATGGCGTAATTTGGGCAAGCCATTTTTAAGATCGGCTGTATAATTTGGGTCTGAATATGGGCCGCTTGTATCATAAACATGAATAGCCTCATTTTGTTCTTTTTCATTAGAGCTTTGAACAGTTGTTGGCGATTGTGTGATTTGGCGCGTAGGTACTTTGATATTCGGGTGTATTGTGCCTGAAGTATAAACTTTTTTAGATGCTGGGTATGTAATTTTCATGATTTGGGTACCTCTTATGAGTGCTCGATTAGCCGGTATTCTAACACATAGCACAGCTAAGCGCGACGCTCAAGAGATGAGTATGAGACACTGTTTTCATGTTTCGTGCTTTACGGCACTATATGCTAGAATATCAGGCTTAAAGGGGGTCTTATGGCAAGAAAAATAGCATTAATCACAGGGATAACAGGTCAAGATGGGTCATATTTGGCGGAACTACTACTAAATAAGGACTATGAAGTACATGGTATTATCCGCCGTTCGAGTTCGTTTAACACAGGCCGTTTGAATGCCATATATTCAGACCCTCACACTTCGACTAATCGTCTACATTTGACTTACGGTGACTTGAATGACGCATCCTCCATAAACCGCATCCTCAAATTGGTTAAACCGAATGAGATTTATAATTTGGCAGCCCAGAGCCATGTTAAGGTTAGTTTTGAAATACCCGAATACACTGCTGAGGTGACCGCAATTGGTTGTTTGAGGATACTAGAAGCAATACGTGAATCAAAAATACAAACCAAATTTTATCAAGCATCCTCAAGTGAATTATTTGGCCGTGCGCCTGAGCCTCAATCAGAGAATACGGGGTTTCAACCTGTGAGTCCGTACGCCGTAGCAAAACTCTTTGCTTATTGGACTACGGTTAATTATAGGGATAGCTATGGTATGTATGCCTGCAATGGCATTCTTTTTAATCATGAATCACCTCGCCGCGGCGAAACATTTGTTACACGCAAAATCACTAGAGCTTTAGCCCGCATAAAAATGGGCCTTGAAAAGAAACTTTATTTAGGAAATTTGGATGCTAAACGAGATTGGGGCTTTGCGGGTGACTATGTTGAAGCGATGTGGATGATGCTGCAGCGTGAGAAGGCTGAAGATTTTGTTATTGCCACAGGCGAAATGTATTCAGTTAAGGAATTTTTGACAGAGTCTTTTTCATATTTAGATTTAGACTGGAAAGACTATGTTGAAGTTGATGAGCGCTATTATAGACCACTCGAAGTACACAACCTCAGAGGTGATTGTTCTAAAGCTCGCAAAGATCTGGGGTGGACACCGAAAACAAGTTTTAAAGAATTAGTTCGTATGATGGTTGACTCAGACTTAGCAGAAGTTAAGCAATCTATCAAAAACTAATTTAGTTCCCTACAATATAATCAACTTAAAGGTATTCTGTGAGATCTCTGCAGGCAGGCTCACGGCATTAACTTCGCATGTCTCAGGATGATAGCTCTTATGTCGCGGAACCATTCTTAAACACACAAAACTTAACTGTCTCGTTTTTGTTTACCTGTGCTAGGCCTTATGGATACGACCTAATAATTACACATTGTTATGAATAGTCTAGACGCTGGGCTTAGCTAACGAGGAATTTATCGCCTTTGGCGTAATTATCATATTGTTCGTAACGGCCAACAATCTTTAATGTGATCATATTGTAATCACCTATTTTTAAAACTGAAGCGGTGTATACAGGTTTGTTATTGGCGAATAGTGTCACTTCTTTATCTACCTCAATATCGGTAGTTTTGTTGAAGCTCATAAGCATGTAATTACGCTCAGGTCTAAATAATGTCAATTTAGCCTGAATGTACTTACTTGGGTCTAGATAGTTTTGTTTAGGTTCGACAGTAGCTACATTAGTTTCGGTTTCAAGACGTAGAGTCCTGATGGTAGAAAGCCTGCCTAAATTTTCGAAAGAAACACCATCGACTTTAGCTTCCGAGCCTTTCAAGTTTTGAAAGGTCTCCATTAGTGCTTTTTTACCTTTCGTGATTTCATCGTGAGTATATGACTTTTTGGGCTGACGCTGAGCTTGTTGCTCTAAGAGAGTTTGAGAAATGCTAGGTGGCGCCTGGGCATAGCCTTGCATTTGTATGGCGCGACCCAAATTATTTTTGAGATTAACAATTTCCTTATTCAACTCTTCTTTTTCCTTACCAGCTCTTTCCATTTGCCTTAAGCCTGACTTTTGATAGGTATCTGCAATGGCAATTTTTGTAGAAGCTTGTGTAGCTAGGTTTTTGAATTGCTGTTCAATTTTTGTGTTAGCTGATGCCAATTGAATATTTTTATTCCTCAATAGATTAATTTTCTGCATCAAATCAGTCTCGCGAATTCTAAAATCATTAGCCAGTTTTGCTTGCTGTTCCTGCATTAAAGTGTATCTTTCTTTAAGCTTGAGGATAGCTCCATTGGATTTATCTAACGCTTTACGTGCAGTGATTAATGTTCGATCTTTTGGTTTGAGTTGGTTTTGTAATGAGGAAGCATTTTGTCCCATCACCTCTAATTGCTCCATAAGTTGAGCTCGATCTCTGGCTAATAACCGCATCTGCTTCTCTAGCTGTGCTCTTTGTTTTTCTGACTGTTCGTACTTACCGACTGTGTTCATGAGTGACTTTTTGAGTGACATCAATTCGGCACTCATTTTACGATCAACATTGAACTTGTTATTCGACGCTTCAATCAAGCGGTTGCTAGAATCATTAAGCGTTTTATTCAACTCTTTTTCAAGTTGGTTGTTCTTTTCGGCAAGTTTACTATTCATGGCATTGCTTTGATCAATTTCTTTATTGAGTTTATTCACAATCGCCTTGAGTTGTAATTCGCTACCTAATGATGCTGTTTTAGAAGGCCGTGCTCTATTAATTTTTGCATAATCACTTTGTAGGCGCGCAACTTCCTTTTTTAGGGCTTTCTTTTCTCTCAGGGAAGACTCATATTTATCTGTAGTCGATGCTAGTGTTGCTTTAACTTTTTTCAATTCCGTCGTTTCAGAGCGACTGCTGCGTTCAGGCGTGGATTGTGGGGTTGATTTTTCCCTTATGGCATTGTTGAGGGCGTGTTGCAGGTCATCATTACGCTTATTTAACCTGATATTGTCTTTTTGAATATTGTCGAGCTTATCATTTAGTTGGTTGACCGTGGTCATGAGCTGTTTCTCATGATTAAAAGCCGTTTTTAATAGATCAACCTGTTTACCTATCGCGGCCTTATGTGTTTTTTGGGCTGTGGTTAATTCTTGCTCTATTTCATTTAGCTTTGATTGATAAGCGCTAATTTCCCGTTGTTGGATCTGCGAATTTTTTTGGATACTTGATTCAAGACGAGTTATCTTTTTATTTAATACTCGAACTTCACTGCCTGAAGTATTCTTCTTCAAGTCGAAATTAGACTTTTCTAATAGTTGAATTTTAGTTTTTAGTTTTTTAGTTATTGCTGAGGATTCTTGCAAGTTATTTTCTAAGGCTTTATTGCTATCACTTGTTAATTTGATTTGTTTTTTGAGTCTTTCGGTTGATTTGGTATTTCTATCCTGTTCAGCGCTGATATTGCGCTTATTTAAATCAAGTTGACTATTTAGCTCTTTGACATTGTTTTGCACAAGAGCTAATTCGTTTTGCCTATTTTTCAAAAGTAATTCGGTTTTCTTTAACTTAGCTGAATATGAAGCGTCTAATTGTGATAGTCGTTCATTTAATTTGGAATTAGTTTTGGTTAAGTCATCCGAAACATTCTGAATATTCGTCAACTCTTGATTTGTTACTTTCAGCTTCTTTAAGAGTTGACCTACTTTTATATTTTCTCTATTTAGTTTGTTGTCAATTTTTGACCGATCATTTTCGACACGTAATTTAGTCACCTCAGCTTCTAATTCGTTGATGTATTTTTCTGATTTACTTAATGTTTTAGTGGACTCGAAATAACGATTGCGCAACTCAGCCTCATTACTTCTTAGTGTTTCTAATTGTCGAGCCATTTGAGCGCGCTCTTCTTTAGTCTCAATTAAGGCTTCATTGGTTTTGCCTAGTGAATTATTAACATTCGTCAGGGATTCTTTTAGCTTGTCTTCGTTTTGCAAGGCAAACTTCAATTCCTTCATCCAAGGTAATGTTTCTTCCTTGAATTCTTTAGTCTCTTGAGCGATTTTGGTGATTCTTTCTTCCGCCGAAGAAAGATTTAATGATAAGCCATTATTTTCTTTGGATAAACGCTTAAGTATTTCTTCTTGTTGTTTTTTTAGTTCGTCATAGGATTTGATGTCGCTGTTTGCGCTAGAAAGCGCACCTTTTAACGCGCTAATTTGTTTGGAGAGATCTGCATTAATTGACTGACTCTCATTAAACTCCTTATTCAACTTTTGTTTATCAGTCTCCAAAACCTGGATTTGGTTGCGAATAGATTTGATTTGTGAATTCGCATCACCACGAGATTGTTCGATTTTACTCAGTTGCATATCCTTATTATTTAAGCTCGCTTTTAGTTTGTTTGTATTAATGGCCAATCGATTATTAGTATCATCTACTTTTTTGACAAGCGTGGCATTACTAGCCTTGAGGATATCCATTTTTTTACTCAGTTGCGCACGGTTCAGTTGAATTTTTGTATCAGCGGCTGAGGTTATTTTTTCAATATTTTCTACATTAGATTTAATTTCTTGTTCGTATTGAGCTTGAAGCTGCACAACTTGCTTTGCTTTGGCTAAATCGCTTGCTTTTACAACCACTAGTTGCTCTTTAACAGATTCTAATAAAAGTGACATTTTTTTAGTTGATTCAACAAAATCATTTTTTGTAGCGCGTAATTGTTTATCAGCACTTTGGAGGGAGTTTTGGAGTAAGTTAAGTCTGGACTGAAATGCCTCCTCATTTTTTCGAGAACGTTCCAAATTAGATTTTGTAGAATTATTACGATTTATAAGGCTTGCTATTTCTTTTGCTTTGAGTTGATTGTCATGATTTAATTCATTTTGAATTTGGTCATTGCTATTTCTTAGCTTCATATAAGTAGATTTTGCAACTTCAATCGTGGCTTTATTATTTTCTATAGTAGCTTCTAATGTTTTGGTATTGGCCTTAAGTTTAGCAATAGTTTTCTCAGTCAAATTTGATTTAGAATTTTCTCGCTCAAGTTTGTCTTGAACGTTCTTCAAGCTTTGTTGAGTTTGAGTATCTAGACGCGCCAATTTGTTATATTCATTAGTTGATAGCTTAATTTGCTTTTTGTAAGCTTGCAATTCTTCGGTAGCCGTATCAAGCATTTTTTGCAAGTCATTAGACTTATTTTGAGATGATTCGTATGCCAGGAGTTGGGCGGCTATTTCTTTGGCCTGATCTATATTGCTTTGCTTAGATTTCTCGTATAGAATTTTTTGCTTATCTAATTGGTTTGTAATCTTGTCATTGGATGCAATGGCCTGGTTTAGCTTAGTTCCCATATTGTTGATAGTGGCATTAGCTGATTCGAGTTTAGACTCGAGGACATTGATTTCGGATTTTACAGACTTCAAGTCTTGTTTTAAGGCGTTCTCGCTTTGTTTAGCGTCTTTTATCTTTTGGGTATTGTTCTCATTGTTTTGGTTAGCTGAATTGAGCTGGGAGGTGACTTCATCAATATATTTTTGACTTTTGCTAAGTTGGTTAGACAAGCTAGTTTTGTCGGTTTGCAGGGTTGGAATTTTGTTTAAGTTAACTTCTAACTCAGTCTTGAGCTTCGCAATGGATTCATTAGACTTCTTTTGGTTGTTGTTCACTGAGCTTAACTGCTGCTCTAAGCCCGTAATTTTCTTAGCGCTTATTTGCAGTTTGGCATTCGTTGAGTTTAAATCAGCAGATAGCTTAGTCTTGGAATTAGTGGCTGCTTTTAAATTATTCTTAATTAAGTTGATTTCATTCAAATAATTTGTATTAGATTCGGCCAAGTCCTCCTTTATGGTATTTTGTTCTCGTAAAACTTCTTGAAGAGAAACCCGCTTTTGATCAGAAACTTCCAGTAGGTGCGTCAAATTGTTTCTTGATTGGCTTAATTCCTGGATTTGCTTTTCTCGCGTGTCGATTTCTTCAAGATATTTTTTAGATTGATTGGTAATGCGCTCAAGTTGTTTTTTGGATTTATCCAATTTACCCTGAAGCTTCATTGCTTCAATTTTTTGTTTTGCGAGGTCTTGGCTTATCTCTTTGTTCTGGTTCACTGAATTGTCAATACTAGTTTCGAGTGATTTGATAGTAGCCTGCGTTGTGACAAGCTGTTTATTTGACTTTTGGTTAAGCTTACTCAAATCTGCATTGCTTTGATTACTTTCATTAAGGTTAGAGACTAATTCATTGATTTGCTGCTGCAGCTTGCCTTTGGTTAATGCTATTGTTTTAATTTCGTCCTCGAGGCTTGAGCGCTGCTTCTCAGATACTTCAAAGCGCAATAGGCTTTGTTGGATGCGCGTATTAAGTTTGGCGATATCCTTATTCAGCGACTCTTCAATTTCTTGAGATTGCTCTAAGTTCGACTGCAATGCACTGGTATTCGACTCAGATTTATTTAAACGACTTTCGGTTTGTTTAAGTTGATTATTGAGTTTATCTACATTTTTGCTTAACCTGTCTTGTGTTGCATCAGATTCAATTAAGCTTGACTCTAGGGCGCTTTGGTTTTTTTGCAAGTCGTTCAACATTTGTTTTGACTGCGTATGCGATTTGATTTCGCTTGATAAGTTATTGCCTAAAGATGCCAGCTCTCTTTCCAGCCTCTGTACATTATTTTGCGATTTAATAAGTGATTCATCGACGTCTTGGTAACGCGTCCTTAATTCAGATGCATTTTCACTGAGCGTTACTAATTGGCTGGACGTTTGAGCGTATTCTTTTTTAGATTTGTTCAAGGCTTGATTGGTTGTAACCAAATCTTTATTAACTGTTTCTAAGGAATCTTTCAGAGCGCCTTCATTTTTTAATGTGACCTCTAAATCGCGCCTCAAAGATAAGGTATCAGCTTTGAATATTTTAGCTCCTCGTTCAGCTTGATTGATTTTATTATTGGCTATTAAAATATCATTGGCTAATTGTTGTTTTTCTTTAGAGAGTAATTCGATTTGAGACTCTTGATTCTTTTTTTGAACTTCAAATTCTTTAATTTGCGTCGTTGTCGCGCTTAATGCATTATCTAATTTCACAATTTTGCTTTGTAATTCTATATTTTGCGACTGGAGGGATGCATTTTCTTTCTCATTCTTTAGATTTTGTGTTTTTTGATCGGCTATATGAGCTTGTCTGTCCTTGATTTCAGAACGCAAATCCGTGATTTGATTTGTAGAGGCATTAATGGATTTGGCTAATGCTTGATTTTCGTCCAATGCTAATTGATGACTCTTTTTTAATTCATTCTGATTTATTTTGATATCAGAAAATAATTTGGTCAAAGCCTTTTTTTCACCAGCATATTTTTTGACCTCACTCTGGAGATTGGTAACATTTGTTTGAGAAAAGCTATATTCACCTCGTAAGCTAGAAATCGAATCTTTGAGGGAGGTTAGTTCTCGCTCCAGATTATTTTTTGTTGTAACAGCATTTATATTTTGAGCTTCGTACTTTTCGATTTTGGCAGAGGTTGAATGTAATAGGGCGTCTAATTCACCAACCTTTTCTTTTAACTCCTTATTTATTTTTAAAAAACTCTTCTGTTGCGCCACATTTTTTGAGGACTGCTGTTTTTGAACATCTATTTGAGCTTTCTGGGAATTAATCTCGGAGTGCAATCTTTTGATTTGGGTTTTTGATGCATTAATTGATTTGATTAGAGATAGATTTTTGTCCAATGCTGATTGGTGGCTTGTTTTTAGCTTGCGCTGATTTGAATTCACAAATGACAACTGTTGATCCAGCGCTTCTCTTTCAGCATCATATTTTTCGATGTCACTTTGAAGTTTTGAATTATCGGCTTGAGATAAATTATATTCACCTCTTAATTGAGAAATCGAATCTTTGAGAGTCGCTAACTTTCTTTCTAAATTACTTTGCATCTTGTTAGAATTAATATTTTGAGCTTCATATTTATTTATTTTTGCTGTGGTTGAACTT
>JBLINS010000043.1:0-17198 GCA_047639455.1 Candidatus Omnitrophota bacterium | reverse complement strand
AAGAACCACTTCATGTAAGAGAATGTATAGTTTCTATAAAACTAACCACAAAAATGAGTTACAATAAATTTACCAACATAAAGCCAACATTATTTAACCAATACGCCCATTGCGAGTTGCGCGTAGCAGGAACGCGGCAATCTGGAGTTAAGATAGACGCTAGGCGCTAAATGTTAATAAAGTGGAATAATTATTAGCTTTAGATTGCCGCGGCCAAAAAACGGCCTCGCAATGACATTGCTTGGTAATTCATCGCGTCCAATTGTGAGCACGCGCTCACAAGTATGTGTTATTTTTTGGTTTTTGGGGTGGAGCGGGTCATGGTGTTGAAGCCTTTGGGGTAGGTCGAGCGGAGGGTGAGCATTTTGTCGGTGGTGGGATGCGGTAGAGATAGGAAGCTAGCATGTAGGGCTAGACGTTGTAATGCATTGGTTTCTGCGCCATATTTATTGTCTCCAATAATGGGGTGTCCAAGATCTGAGAGATGAACGCGGATTTGGTTTTTGCGACCTGTTTTGAGCATGATTTCTAAGAGAGCATTGGTTGCATTGCTTTTGATGACACAATAATGCGTGGTCGCTGGACGCGAGTCACCAGAGGCATGATCTTTGCTACTATGAACTCGTTTTGACTTGTCTTCGCGTAAGTGCGTATTGATAGTGCCTTGTTTTTCTTCAGGCACACCTTCAGTGACCGCATGATATTTTTTGGTGGCTTGAGCCCAATTCTTTTGTAATGCATTTTTGATAGCTTCTGACTTGGCGAAGACAACTAGGCCCGATGTTTCGCGGTCAAGGCGATGAACTATAAAAACACGACCCTTGCCACGATCACTTTTGGCGCGCTCATAGGCGGTTAAGTGAAAGTATAGGGTCTTTTCTCTTTCTTTATCTGTGCCCATGGTCAATAGCCCATGTGGTTTTTCGACAACTATTAAGTCATTGTCTTCAAAGATGATAGGGAATAAGAGTCGCGCTTCGAGTTGTTTATGGTGCGCTGCTTTGACACTAATACATTCAACTTGGTCACCTTTTTTGAGCGGGTGACTATGCTTTGTGGTGACTTTGCCATTAACGAGTATAGAACCATATTTAAGCGTTTGCTTCACCTTGGTTTTGTTTTGATCGACCAAGGACTCGCTAATAAATGGCAATAACGTTGTGTCTTGGCTAACTTTCCAGACTATATTATTCGTTGGTTTTGTTTTCATAATTGGCTTGGTGAGTAATGCTCGGAGTTAAAAGGAGTATTTTTTTTCTTTGCCGGAAGACTCGAGTAATGCATTAATCTCTTTTTTGAGCTCTATCATTTGCGCTTCACGTCCGGTTATTAATTCATTAAAGGATTCCAATTCATTAGTTCGTGATTTGGATTTGATTTCGCTATCCATTTGATCAGTTATGTTACGCGTGATTCCCATAATACTCACAACAGCACCTGAATCACTTTTAATTGGAATGAAGCAGGACGAGAAGACCATTAAGTCGGCATTGATTTCGGTTGAATCGAACTCAAAATCACTAGATTCACCTTGATAAGCTTTGTCCAATAAGCCTTTAATGCGACCTCTATCTATATCTGAAATCATATCAAGGTAAGAAGTGCCGATTATAGTCGCGTCACTCTGCAAACCAACCATTTTTAGCCCAGCGGGGTTGATATACGAGAATTTGCCATCAAGGTCAATTTCGTGGATACAAACCGGACAATGTTGAATTAATGAATAATATTTGTGTTCAAATACAACGCTCATAATCAATCTATACTACCATACGCGCGGTTAGAGAATGTACAATTCTGTGTGTCTGGAATGAATTGTTTTAACAACGTCATTCTGAGCCATCGCGTAGCAGATGGCGTAAGAATCTAACAGTAAAAAACTTGTAATATGTTTCTTTTATTGAGTTTAAGAGCATTCTGGGAGATCCTTACAGCTCTTGCTCCGCAGAGCTTCAGGATGACTAAGTAAGCTTAAGAAGGGTGCTCTGGACACACAAAAATCGACACTCTCGCGGTTGTGGCGTAAGTAGGTCATTATGGTGCATAATATTGCCGGTAATTCAATTTTATTCAATATTGTTAATTTAGTGTGAATGGATATAGGGGAAATACTTATGACAGATAGTAGCTTGGATCAATATAAACGTGATTTGTCAGCTTTGGTCGCAGAGCTTCAGAAGGCCAATACTGAGATTGTTGCCCTTAAAGCGGAAAATAAGCAGTTGAAAGATGCTTTGTCCGAAAAAAGCTAAGCGCTCATAAACTCATGTCCAATCAAAGTGAATCATGCAGGGGAAATGATGAATAAAGCTAAACTCAGAGAAATCATATTTGAGGCAGATACGCCTTTAGGCAAATTTTTTGACGTTGGTTTACTATTGGCTATTTTGGTGAGTGTTATTGCTGTTCTATTAGAGAGTGTCGCCTCTATACGCGAGCAATATGGATTTTGGCTAAGACTTTTGGAATGGAACTTCACGCTTGTTTTTACTATAGAGTATTTGCTTCGAATTTATTGTGTTGAGAAGCCTCGCAAATATATTAAAAGTTTTTTTGGAATAGTTGATTTGCTTTCTATACTGCCAACTTATTTGAGTCTGGTTTTGGTAGGTTCGCAATCATTGCTTGTGATTCGTGGCTTGAGGCTTTTGCGAGTATTTCGTATATTCAAATTTGTGCGACATGCAAGTGAAGCTAAAGTGCTTATGGCTGCGATGCGGGCTAGTGGTGCCAAGATCACCGTATTTTTGGGATCAGTGGTCACCATTGTGATTATTTGCGGGACGGTGATTTATTTGATTGAGGGAGAGTATAGCGGGTTTGATAATATACCCAATAGTATTTATTGGGCTATTGTCACGGTCACTACGGTGGGTTATGGCGATATAGTGCCGCACACCATACTAGGTAAGTGCATAGCCTCGGTGATGATGGTTATGGGCTATGCCATTATTGCTGTTCCTACAGGCATAGTATCGGTTGAGCTCGCAAATGCATCCCGACTTCATATTAGTACGCGCATATGCTCGAGTTGCTCTAAAGAAGGGCATGATGCGGATTCGATGTTTTGTCGTTATTGCGGCACAAAATTATAAACTTCGATTAACACTACTTCTAATGCGCATTACTATTTGAGACTATTCTGCCCCAGTTTAATGATAACGTGTTTGGAGTGTTTCTTTTAAAGCTTTGCAGACATCCATTGTGGTGAATATCCCTACGATGTGATTGTTTTGTGTGACAACGGCTGATTCATAATGATTTTCTGCCATGGTTGCCACAACCTCATCTAAAGGGCTGTTAGGGCTAACTTCATATGGATTTTTGTGACAAACATTACCGACTGTCATCAAGCTGGGTTGTGACCCAATAATGCTTTCGGCCATTTTGATGTCTCGGTCACTGATTATTCCAATTAAAATGTCTGATTCATCCACTACTGGCAAGTGTCTTATATTATCCTTAGACATTTCTCTTTCGGCATTAATTAAGGATTCGCTTGATTTGATTGTATGCGGTTGGGCGGTCATGTATTTTTGTATTGTTGGCATGGTTTTTGACATCGATTTATTCTCCTCTGTTTATTAGAGTATGGACTTTTGGAGTAAAAAATAATGTGATTTGGATCACATTATTTAGATATAGTTACTGCTATATTATGATTTGATTTATTAGGGGTGGTAGAGGGGTTATGGGGGAATTATGCGTCAAAAAATTGGATTGATTTTGGGCCCCATGCTTTTTATAGCCATCCTTTTAGTACCCAGGCCCGAGGGATTATCTCCTGAAGGACAACGGGCCTTAGCTATAGCTGCATTAATGGCTGTGTGGTGGGTGACTGAGGCAGCGCATATAGCTGTGACGGCACTCATACCACTGGCTTTATTCCCACTTATGTCCGTTTTGCCCATGGTATCTACAGCTAAGAATTATGCCAATCCAAATATATATCTTTTTATGGGTGGGTTTATGATTGCTATGTCGATGCAAAAGTGGAATTTGCATAAACGTCTGGCATTATTAGTGATACAGGCAATTGGCAGTAGTCCACGTCAATTAATGGCAGGCTTCATGCTATCAACTGCTTTTTTATCCATGTGGATATCCAATACAGCCACAGTGGTGATGATGCTGCCAATAGCTCTGGGTGTTATTGCTCAAATAGACTCGTCAGATCAAAGGCTTAAGAAATTTGGATTAGTTTTAATGCTGGGCATTGCTTATTCTGCAAGTGCTGGTGGGGTAGCAACTTTAATTGGCACACCACCCAATATTATCTTTGCGGGACAAGTTCAAAGTTTGTTGCCTGAATATGGTGAGATTGGATTTGTGACCTGGATTCAATTTGGCTTACCGCTAGCTTTGGGATTCTTGATTCTTATTTGGGCATATTTAACCTTTATTGTTGGAAAGCTACCTAATGGGCTTACAGCTGAGGCGGAAGTGATTAAAAAAGAACTTAGGCAATTAGGTGCTTGGTCATGGGCCGAAAAAATGATTATGGTTATATTTAGTTTAACCGCTTTAGCTTGGTTGACCAGGACGGATATTCAAATTGGCACCTTTAATCTGGTGGGTTGGTCGACCAGGTTTAACCTCCAAGGTGTGCACGACGGAACTATTGCGATGGCTGCGGCATTATTGTTATTTGTCATACCAGCTAATTTGAAAGGAAAGCAATTTCTATTGGATTGGGCGTGGGCGAGCAAGCTTCCGTGGGATGTTTTGATATTATTTGGTGGTGGTTTTGCTTTGGCCGAAAGCGTTAAAGCGACTGGCTTAGCTGAATGGCTAGGGGGTGGATTTATTCTAATGCAGGGTATGCCCATTGTTTTGATTGTATTATGCATATGCCTTGGCATGACTTTTTTAACCGAAGTAACTTCCAATACGGCCACGGCCACAATGGTATTGCCTATTTTGGCCGCAGCTTCAGTTACACTAAATATACCACCATTACTTTTGATGATTCCGGCCACGGTGTCGGCATCCTTTGCTTTTATGCTACCCGTTGCGACACCACCGAATGCAATTATTTTTGGTAGCGGCAAAGTGACCATACCTCAAATGGCCAAAGCTGGCTTTGCGCTCAATATCATTGGGGCTTTGTGGATTACCCTAGCTGTTTTTGTTTTAGCTAGGCCTATTTTTAATTTCTAATTCACATTCCGGTTAAAGTGATTTGCGTTTTTCAGATTTTAAATAGGCTACCAAATCGATTAACTCTTGAACGGTCATTTGGTTCTTGAAATTAGTCATTGGTGAGATTTGTTCGTCTTCAGGCGAGCCTTTTCCATAGCCTGGAGCAATGCTATGTGATGGATTGATAATTGCAGTGGCGATGCTCATATTGTCTTCATTCGTAAAGGCTATCGCAGGCCCTTTGATATTGGACACTGACTCGGACTCAGTATACATGTCTGAGAATTGATGGCAATCAAAGCAACGATATTTTTTGAAAGCTAACTTACCCAAAGAGGCATTGCCATCAGGAATATTTTTATAAACATTCATTGCAATTTCTGACCTTCCCACCGAACTTAAGCTCAATGCCGTACATACGATTAATATAGATCTGAGGGTAATCTTAAAATGATTCATCACAGCCTCCCTGTTGGCTATATTATATTTAATTAATCTATGACTGTGCTGTGACTCATGTCACAGTATTTTGTCTGCAATGGGGGTATTCTCTAGGTGAGGCTAAAGAAACTTATTTGAAGCAATTTTAAGAACGGGAGGCGGACATGTTACGTAGCGTTAAGGGACTAATTCATTATAAGATTCAAGGAATTGATGCACATATAGGTCATATTGTTGATTTGTTAGTCGATGATAATAGTTGGGTCCTACGCTACTTAGTCGATGATACTGGTCACTTTTTTCCGGGAAGAAAAATTCTGATCTCGCCTAAGTCTATAGGCGAAATAGATTCCGCGACAAAAACTACCCACGTTAAGTTGGACAAAAAACAAGTTCATAATAGTCCCGCCGCTGAGTCACATAAGCCCGTGTCATTGCAAAAACAAGATGAGATTGCACAATACTTTGGTTGGCCATTGGCTACCGAATGGGCTCTCGCTGGCGGTGGCGTGCACCACCCAACACATGCGGAAGAAATTAAGTCTTGGGAACAGATTGCCCAAAAAGTGGGTGAGGAAAAGGAGTCGCATTTAAGGAGCGTGACAGAAGTCTTTGGTTACGCTGTAGAGGCTTTGGACGGTAGGGCGGGCCGTTTGGAGGATTTGATTATTGATGATGCAAGCTGGAATATTCAATATTTGGTTGTTGATATTGGATCTACCGAACATCATAAGCATTTGGTGATGATTAGTCCGGATTGGGTTGAGAATGTTGATTGGAATGAGGCTCTCATACATTTTCATGAATCCAAGCTAAAGATTGACCAAAGCCCAGCTTTTGATGCCACGGCACCCGTTAACGAATTGTATGAGCAAAAGCTCTATGACTATTATGGAAAACCCTTTTCTGCTAGGAAGAAAAGATTTATGGATGATACGCTTATATAAAGGAGGTATGTGATGAATACCGAGTTAAATTTGAAGAATTTGAATTGTTATTTGGATTGCCATAAGAAAAAAGTGCTTAGTATGGCGAATGAGTCGGGTTTCCCTAATGAAAATCATGGGTTTGTGACTTTGTCGCGTACAGCTGGAGCTGGAGGCGTTACGATTGGTCGAAAACTTGCTGAGATACTGCATTCTAGCAAAGCATTACAGGGCACTTGTCCGTGGACCGTTTTTGATCGTGATTTGGTTAAGGTTGTATTGGACGAGCATTTTTTGCCAGAACACTTGGCTGACTATATGCCCGAAGCCAAAATATCAGAAATTAAGGATATATTTGAAGAGATATTAGAATTACACCCTTCACAAATAACCTTAAATCGACAAATACGTGAAACCATTATGCGCTTAGCTCATATGGGACATTCCATTATTGTAGGCAGGGGTGCAAATATGGTTACCCAAAGAATAGCAGGTGGCTTAAATGTACGACTTATTGCACCTTTGCCAAAACGTCTAATGCATGTGCAAGAGTATTATCATATGGACGAGAATGAAGCTGCGGAGTTCATTAAAAAAGAAGATCAAGATAGGGCGGATTATTTTAAAGTTAATTATGATCAGGATATTACAAATCCATTACTCTATGACTTGGTCATTAATACGGATGAATTATCATATGACTGTGCTGCTGAATTAATTGCCACGGCTGTTTTGAAGGTACAAAAGAGCTAATGATGTTTTATGGAATGATTCGCGCTCATTGCGTATAATAAACGCTCTATTTGTTAATTTTTTATTTAGATAAGGAGTGTTTATGGATACGGTGATTGATGGTGTGGATTATGGCCCATTAGCTTGTTTGATTGGGATGTGGAGAGGTGATAAGGGTCTTGATATTGCGCCTGAACCTGACGGTCAGGAAGTTAATCCTTATCATGAGACAATTCTTTTTGAAGCTATTGGTGATGTGACCAATGCCGAAAAGCAGGTCTTAACGGGCTTACGTTATCATCAGGTCGTGACGCGTCAGTCGACTGGCCTTGTTTTTCATAATGAGACCGGTTATTGGATGTGGGATGCTAAGACTGGCATTGTATTTCAGACATTAACCATTCCACGTGGCGTTAGCCTTGTTGCTGGGGGCCCATATCAACCGAATGAGGCTGGAGACACTACTATACTTGAAGTCAAGGCGGCGTCGGGTGACAGTGACTGGGGTATTGTGGAAGCGCCCTTTATGCGCTCCAAAGCCACCACCAAGAGTTTTGAGCACCGTATTGAGGTTGATGGCAATACAATGGCTTATACCGAGAGCACCGTAGTGGATATATACGGCAAGACCTTTAATCACACGGATGAAAATAGTCTAAAACGCGATTAGTTTGCCTTACCTTGCACTTGCGCCAAAAAATATGGAGATTAACTAATGCTGAACCAGTTGGGGTATAATGCTGTCTATGTCTAAACCATTTGATGAAGTTCTTATAGAAGAGATTATGACGACTAAAGTCATCGTTTTAAAGCCCGGCGAGAATATGAGTGACGCCTGTATAAAAATGCGTACGAATAAGATTCGGCATTTGCCCGTTGTAGACGTCGACAATAAATTGATTGGTTTGTTTACAGATCGAGATTTGAATAGGGCCTATTCACCTAAAGAGACCGAAAGCGGTTGGTATTACTCTAAGTCTGAACTCGAAACCCTGAGTTTAGAGCATTTTATGACCAAAGATCCGCATGCATTAAATCCGCAGAATACCCTAAAAGATGCCGCCAAAATCATGGCCTTTCATAAGTATGGTTGCATTCCAATCGCAGAGGCAGCCACAAAAAAAATCTTAGGCATTATTACCTACGTGGATATGTTTCGCTATTTATCTAATTCGTAATACATAATTTAAGGGGTTCAAAAATTGAAAAAATTAATTAATATTGCCATTATTGTGTGCGTTGTTCTGTTTGCTTTGTCGATAGCTAAGAATAGTATTGTCAAAGCCTCTGTGACAACCGTTTGTAAGGCAGTTACGGGTCTTGATTTGAATATCAAAAGTCTAAATGTTGGCATAATGAATACACTAGTAACAGTTAAAGGGATGCAAATGCAAAACCCCAAAACTTTTGTCGATCGGGTGATGTTTGACTTGCCAGAAATACATATTGATTATGATCTGGCTGCCATAATTAAAGGTGATATTCATTTGGAAGAAGTGCGACTTAATTTGGCCGAATTCGTGATAGTGAAAAATGCAGCTGGTGAATTGAACTTGGATGCATTAAAGCCTGCTGGATCTGAGGAAAAAGTATCCGAAAAAGATGCTAAGTCAGCCGAACCAAAAGCTAAGTCATCTAAGACGCCTGAGGTACGCATCGATTCACTGTCATTAAAAATAGGCAAAGTCATTTATAAGGACTACTCCAAAGGTGGTGAGCCCACTATTAAGGAATTTAATGTCAATATAGATGAGACACATAAGAACATAACCAATATTCAAGCTTTGATACCCCTATTAGTCACCAAGGCCTTAATGAATACCACCATTGCTTCTTTAGCTAATTTTAATCCGGCCCAAATTTTGTCCGAATTTGACTTAGGTGGTATTGATTTGGACAAATTGGGCTCAAGCTCTCTTTCGGACCTAAGTTCAAATTTTGGCTCTGAGACACAGGCGACGCTTTCAAAAATAACAGAATCTTTAGGTAGCCAAGGTGATAAAGTTGCCCCAGCATTACAATCATTATTTGGGGGCAATGATACAGATGAGAGCGCTGAAGCGGTCGATACTGGACTTAGTAAATTACGCGAATTATTTGGCCAAGAATAAAAATAATTTTGACAAATGTCATTCCCGCGCCTTGCTCGCAATGGGTGTAATAGTCACGGATTGTTGGTATTTTGTTGATATTAAAATCATAACTTATTTATTTGCATTGCATTGGAATAATAATAAAGTTTCTTACATAAAGCGGTTCACATAAGGACGGTTATTATGACAACAACAATGCAAACTTTGATCTGTCATCCTGAGGAGCGCGCAGCAAGCGACGTGAGGATCTCCCAGATAAGACTTCTGCTGTGGGATTGTCAGCCTGCTACGCGGCTCACAATGACACTGCTCAATTTATACAAATATTTTTTTAGTAAATGTCACCAAAAAACCAACGATTTATGACTATTACACCCGCAATGACGAGGCGCGTGGCTCAGGACGACATTGCAGGAGTGATTAGTTTCAGGTAGATAAAATGAGTAAGTTTATTTAGCAACTTTGACATTGTTGCGGCCAGCTTCTTTTGCGACATACATGGCTTTATCAGCCGCTTCGATGATTTGTTCTTTAGTTTTGCCGTGTTGCGGAAATGTGGATACACCTAGACTAGCCGTGACCTTGAGCACGCCCTTTTTACTTGTGTAATCGTGCTCTTCAATTGTCTTGCGAATTTTTTCGGCAACTTTTTCAGCCTCTTCAATATCTGTTTCGGGGAGAATAATAGCGAATTCTTCGCCACCATAACGCGCAGCAATATCCACCTCTCGTATGCATTCACCGAATAATTTGGCTGTTTCGATGAGTACGATATCACCTTGTTGATGGCCATAAGTGTCATTGAAGTTTTTGAAGTGGTCAATATCGGACATAATTAAAGACAGAGGGTGATTGAATTGAGCGGCACGTTTTATTTCTTCATCTAACCTTTGTTGAAAATAACGGTGAATGCGTAGCTGAGTCATGCCATCTGTTATAGCTAAGTGATAGAGGCGCGCATTATAGATAGTGATTGCCGCCTGATTGGATAATGTTGATAAGATTTCGGCATCTTCGGAGGTAAAATCACTACCATCTTGTTTGTTGGTTAAATTAATCACACCGATAGCCTCATCATTAGCGACTAAAGGCATACAAAGAATATTATCTGCAAATGTCTGACCATCTTTTTTGAATCTCTCATCCTTTGAGACATTGTTTACCAGAATATGCTCCCTAGTTTCAACAACTCTTCCAGCTATACCCTCACCAACAGCAATTTTTTTGCAGTCCATTTTGCCACTATTGATCTTTTGCTCAACTTCTGGAGGAACTCCGCGTACTACGTGTACAGCTAGTTCACCCGTGGCTTTATCTAATAGCATTAACGAAGCCTTTTGAGCATTGACAGCATCCCTTGATTTGTCGAGGATGAAGAGTAGGATTTTTTTGAGATCGGTCGCAAAATTCAGGGCTTTGGAAACGCTATACAAAATGGATAAATTCTCCATTTTTTTGGCTAATTCTTTGGAGGCGCGTTCTTTTTGCTCGTCGAGCATAGCGCTTTCAAAGGCAACGGCTGCCTGATTGCCTAATTGAAGAATGAAGTTTAATTCAACATCTTGATAAACGGAGCCGTCTTGTTTTCGGCCAAGCGTCAAGATCCCAATGAGCTTTTCTTTAACAATGAGAGGGACCCAAACTTGCGAGTCAATTTTGTGTAATTCCCATTGCTTCACTATGGACTCAAAACGATAAACTCCAAAGGTATCCACAATAGGGAACGGTTCTCCGCTATTAAGAATTTGCCAAAACAAACCTTCTTCTTTTTTGAACTTGATATCTTTAGCGATTGAAGGGTCTAGCCCAATGCCTTTGGCGCATTTAAAAAATTCATCGCGTTCGTCATATAGGAAGATGGTGCAATTCGAAGACCCAGTTGTTTCATGCACACTTGAAAGAAAGACATGGCATAATTCATCCATTTGTTGAATGGATAGAAGTGACTTACCTAATTGAGAAAGGGTGAAGAAGTCAAAAACCCTTTTTTCTAATTTGGCAATATCGTGTGGCTCATAGCGATATCTTAAACCGCGTTGATCCAAAATTTCATAGGATGACTTTGGCAAATGCACGATGACATTTTTGTCTATAGATACGAGAATTCGATTAGTGGGGTCTTTAGCCATTTTTTTTGAGATTACCCAATCAACTATGTCTCTGTTTAAGAATTTGCTTTAGAATATCTCGTCGACTAACCACTCCGACGATTTCACTATTATTATTAATAACAGGCACGCGCCTTATTTTTGATTTCATAAAAAATTCTGAAATTTCAATAATGCTATCCTCAATATTAAAAGCAATCACTTCTTTGGTCATGAAGTCATACACATATTTACCCTCACCGTTATGCTCCCGCAAGAGCCCAAGCAAGTCCATTTCTGTGATGATTCCATGTAGCTTGCCATCTTGACCAACAACAGGCAAGCCACTGATTTTATTATCAACCATGATGGATGCTGCTTTTGTAGCAGGTTCATCGGGTGATACGGTGATCAAATTATCGGTCATGATGTCACCAGCATATAAAGCTATATCCGACACGTTTTTTTCCTCCCCTTAAGTAATCATAATGCTAACCATAGGAGTATAGCCTATAAAATAAGCAAATTCAAGTATAAGCAACTAAAATTATTAATAAATTAACATTAGTTAATAGTATTTTCTATTATGAGAGACAGGCTTAATTCGCGTAAGCGACCCTCATTATTGATTTTACACGAAAAAAACCAGTTTGAAGAGAATGGTCTTTAAACTGGTTTTTGCTAAATATGTGTTTGAAACAGGCTATTTTTGTGTAAAAACCTGTTTGAGTAGGTCGGTTGTGCGAGCTGCTGGATTTGAGCGGATTTTAACTTCCTCTTGAGCAATGGTATAAAACAATCCATCTAGGCCTTTATTGGCTACATAGGGTTCGATTCGTGGCATGGGTATACGGCTCATTAGGGGATTTTGCTTGAACTTATCTAGCAAACCCTGATATCGAGCAATGACTTGGTTTTTGGACATGGATGCAAGAATAATGGGTTCAAATTTGGCCTTAAGTTGTGCTCGCGATGTTTCATCTAAGTATTGCGTGGCTGCCGTATTAGAGCCAGATATGATTTTTTGAGCATCATTTATGCTCATTTCAGCAATAGCATCAATGAATATGTCACGAGCGAGAGGAGTGGCTTTTTCAGCCGCAGTATTCATACTTTGGGTAAAGGCATCAACTTGAGCTCCCAAACCAATCCGGCGTAAGGTTGTATCAAGTATTTTTAATTGTGCGGGCATTTTGATATTGATTTGGGAATTATTTGCATAACCACCCTTTTGACTAAGAGCATTAATAGTACGATCAACAGATACTTTTAAAGCCTCTTTAACCGCGGGTCCCATGGGTGAGCTTGCTAGAGATGATTCTTTATTTATACCAGCTCTTTTAAATAAAGATTTAAAATCAAATGCATGCGCTGTTGTGGTGCTGAGCATAATGGTGATTCCGACAAGAATGAGAGTGGGTTTGAATAAAGACAGCATATTTCTCCTTTGTTGATATTTAGATTTTGCGATAAAGCTATAACAAGCGTATATAAGATAGCCTAGAAGTTATAATTAAAGCCCAGCTTGGACTTGATAACGAATGACAACTTCTTCTTCTGGATTCACATTGATATTAAATTGAAGCTGCGCGGCATTGGTTTTACGATAACTATGAGTTGATTCTAGTATTTTCCAATTAATGGGCATTTGCTCATTGATTTGGATTAGGGCCGCTTCAGATTTGTGATTCTTAAGTGTGATTTCCCAGGTAGATTGAGATAATTGATTGGTTAGTTTTTTATGATCGACTTGAATGCGATTGATGACCAGGTCAAAAGCCTCACCAATGGTTAATTCGAGCTCTTCGTTTTTGGGCGTGTGATTAATGGAATCCTCGCCAACGAATTGAATGGAGCCTTCAGAATCTTCTTTGTAGACACGGACAATGCCTTGGGGCAGCGGTGAACCAAGGTTGTTTTTGGCGCTATTTTGGATTATGAGATTCACTTTGACCGGGATTTTTTGTTTAGCATTTTGCCGGGAATTATAAAGGTAAGGTTGATTGGTAGTTGCCACAAAATGTTTGTTTATGGATATGTCTGCCGCTTGAAGCAATTGGATTTGTTTGGTTTGATTATCTTTTAGGGTGGTTTGACGTCCCAGGTCATATATGTGGTATTCGAAGAATTCTTTTTCCGAAAACTGTTCCGAGGACATAGCCGACATCATAACGCGTCGATCGTGCGTTCTTTGTTTGGACTGGCTTTGAACTCGGTTGACGTCTCCGGCAACGAGTTTGAGTTTGGCATTGGTATAAGTCGCACCCGAACGATTGTTTAGTGAGACCCAACCTAATATATCACCAGTTTGATCGCTGGCGCCGAGTGTTAATACATAGTCTGACTTCCAGCTCATCCCTTGAGTTAAATAGCTCACTTCAAGCTCACGTTTAGACTCACCCTCATTTTGATAATGCCAAATTAATGTCGGTTTAGAGTGTAAGTTTTGTGGTAATTCAGGTAGGACCACATGGCCTGGGTGACCCAAATGAATTTTATCGCCTATTTGATAAATCTCCCCATCTTGATTTGATAAAAGGATAGCCTCAACCGTATCAACTCTATCTTGAAAGTCCCTAGGATTGCTTATCCAGACTTGCTGGCCTATATATTTATCCAATAGTTTAGAGCGGCTAATCAAATCATATTCATAATTTTGTTCGAGAATAGTGAATGTGCCTTGCTTGCCAGAAGCATTCACTTGAACAGTCACGGGATCAATAGAGGAAGCTACATCTAAGAATTCGAGCTGACCATTGCCTAGGCCTAAATCAATTGATCGCGATTCTTTGATAAGCCCCAGATTTTGGTTATAGACAGTCACAGAAATGGTGTTGCGGTCATTTGCGTCAGTGCTAATAATAGCTGGGACGTCCGCTTTGGCTTCTGAGCAGCCTGTGTAGAAAATTAGAGTAGAAAAAATGATGCAAGTAATAGTATAGCGAATAGCGATCATGGCAATAGATTCTCCTAGTATTTAAACTGAATGAGACCCAATATACCAAATTAAGCTTTTGTTGTAACGCTGATTATCTGGATTGCTCTGGTTGTGACGATATGAGGCGGTGGAAAGTGAAGTCAAATTATAATTTGACAAAAGGGTAGTCGCCATGTATACTCATCTGCATATAGTAGTAAATAGTAAAGAAATAGGAAAAATTTGAACGACAAGGTCAGATTTAATACCTTGTCATTTTTTGTTTTACAGGTTGGTTTTTTGTCTCATTGGTTTGAGGTGGAGGCTAGCTTGATCGTCCAAAAGCTGCAGTATCAGGCCTTTTGATTGATGTACCTGTTCCTTTTCTTAATCGCAACTCAGAATCGGAGATCTAAACAATGCCAACAGGTAATGTTAAATGGTTTGACAATTCTAAAGGTTTTGGTTTCATTTCCCGTGAAGACGGTAGTGATGTATTCGTACATCATTCCGCTATTCAAGGTGATGGCTATAAATCATTAGAAGAAGGTGAGTCAGTTTCTTTTGAAGTGACTCAAGGCCCTAAGGGCGACCAAGCTACCAACGTAGTAAAATCTAAGTAGTCAAATCGTAATATCAATAAAAAGGCCCGGCAGCAATGCCGGGTCTTTTTATTTGCCCATTCTCAAGTTACGTTACGGGACCAGGTCCCGTGATCGTGATAAGATAAGCCACCATGAAAGCACTTAAAGATATATACGCACATCGAGGTATATTTAAGACATTAGCTGAGGACATACACGCGGTTTATCCAAAGGCAGATGAAGCGCTTTTTTATCAAGCCTTAGTCGCTGACTTAGATCAATTGGAATTAAAAGCGCGCTTCGAGAGGGCGGCTGATGTTTGCCATCAATTCTTTCCCAAAGATTACCTCAAATCATTAAAAATTCTGTATTCTTTTGTGAAGAGCAAAGAGAGTCGTTTGATATATTTGTTTTTGCCTACCTATATAGCTAAGTACGGGCAGAAGCATTATGATGCGTCCATAGAGGCTATTCGGGATATGACTGAATATTCTTCCTCAGAGGAGGGTGTGCGCACTTTCATTGAAATGAAACCTAAGTGCACTTTAGCGCTTATGTTGCAATGGACTAAGTCTAAGAATGAGCATATACGCCGATTAGCGTCAGAGGGATGCCGACCGCGATTACCTTGGGCGAAAAAAATTGAATTTTTGATTGATAAACCCAGCCTAACTTGGCCTATCCTAGAAGCTCTCAAAGCTGACCCAGCCAAATATGTCCAGAAGTCCGTGGCTAATCATATTAATGATATCACCAAGGATCATGCGGATTGGGTTCTTGAGCGAGTGGGGGATTGGGATATGGCTAATGCTACAACGCATTGGATAGTCAAGCATGGCATGCGAACTTTGATCAAGCGAGGGCATAAGGGAGCATTGCGTCTTTTTGGGAATGCTCAAAAGCCGCAAGTTGAGATCATAAAAGCTAAGTGGAAAAAGAAAGTTGTTCTAGGTGGAGTTTTTGATTTGAATTTTGACATTATGTCTAAGTCTAAGCGCGATCAAAATCTAGTTATAGACTATCAAATGTTCTTTTGTAAAAAAAGCGGAGTGATGCAACCCAAAACTTTTAAGCTTAAACAATGTGTGCTTAAGCCTAATGAGAGCATGAACTTAACAGCAAAATATGCCTTTAAGGATTTATCGACTCGCAAACATTATTCTGGTCCACATGCTTGGCAATTGCGCATTAATGGAGAATTGTTAGAACAATACCATTACTCTGTGGGCGTTGCTTGATGATAGGTGGGTCAGCAAAAAACAAGTGGCCTCGTTTTGAAAAACAAAATACAATACCAGCAACTGCAGAGCGAATTAAAGATTGAACTGCCTTGCGGTAATCTCAACTGTGAAAGACATTAATTAAGGAAGCTTATGTATAGACTTGTTCATGCTACGGATATGGCCGAAATTCCAGAGAGCTTTAGAGACACGCCTGTGAGTGACTTGCTCCTATATCATAACGCCCAATTGCCACAAAAGAATTATACCCAACCCGAATTATTAATTGGTATGTGTATGGACAGTCGCAAAACATTGAATATACCTGAGAATTTTGCATTTATTATGCGCTCGGGTGGGGCTAATGTTCGTTATAGCGAATTTAATATTTCTTATGCCATAGGAGTTGGTGGAATTGATTATATGGCGCTTATGGGACATACTCAATGCGGAATGGTGAACTTAACTGAGCGTAAGGAACAATTCATTCAAGGTTTGTGCGATCACGCAGGTTGGTCTGCCGCTCAAGCTGAAGAGCACTTCATGCAGCATTCACCTTTATTCGAAATAGGTGATGAAATCGATTTTATACTTAATGAAACTAAACGTTTAGCTCTGAGATATCCCAAAGTCAAAGTCGCCCCGCTACTATACAAAGTAGAGGACAACTTGCTTTATTGGATAGACGATCATTTGTCGTTAAAGAAATAATGGGATATGGCTATGCCCTGGCAAGATAAAATCCATTTTTAATCTCATCTAAACGCAATATCGTAGCCCAACCCTAGTAATATATAAGCAATAATAACAACCATTTATCAATTATTAACACCAACACCGATTTAAATAGATATGAAATAGATTTAATTACACTATTGAAATCTATTACTAATTGCGGTAAACTCTTGATTATAGTCGACACGAATATCAAAGAACCTATATTAAAAGAGGTCTACACTTTGGGCAAAAGCATTAGTAAAAAAAGAAATCGAGTCATCAGATTCATTAGCCCATTATTAGCTAGTATCTTTTTCCTAAACTCCCTTCCTATAAGTC
>JBLINS010000042.1:0-18681 GCA_047639455.1 Candidatus Omnitrophota bacterium | reverse complement strand
GCTAACTTATCTAATAACTTTAATTGTTTGGCTTGAAGCCTGACGGTGAATGCTGATTCCGATGCCATGGCATATCCCCTTTGGTTCTAAATGATTCATACTGGTTTATTGTGGTTATATATAGACTATATCATATATATTCACCATATTAAAGGCTGCGGGTAGTTTCTAGCTATTAGTGGAGAATATTCTGTTATGCGTGTGAAGCCCTGGACTAGAACGATTCAACAGCGTCATCCTGGAGATCGTGCAGCTAGGGTTGCGGGGCCCACCGGACTGTTTTCAAGTTGATTCATACTAACCATTTGAAGCCATTGCTGGGAGATCATTACGCCCGGCAAAAAGCGCGAGCTCATGACGACGGGATTGGTCAAAAAGTGGCGCTTTTAGATTGCCGCGTTGATGCTACGCGCAACTCGCAATGACTGGAATGTAGGCGGGGGTTGTTAGCGGGGGTTGACGTCGGTGACGATTTTGATGCCTTGGGCGTCGAAGGTTTTGAGGTGTTTGCGGATGGTGGCATTAGCCTTGAGGACCTCGGGGACTTTGTAGAAGAGATTCCAATAGAATTGGCTATAACGTTTAGAAATAATGCAGGGTGCTGGACCAAGGACTGTGAGTTTATTTTCGGGGTCTTGGTCTTCAATGTGACGTCTGAGTTCATGTGACCTTTTAACCACGTCACGTTCGACACGACCGGATAAAAGAATGCGGATAATATGACTAAAGGGCGGCATATTGAGTTCTTTTCTAAAGGCGAGTTCTTTGCTGAAGAACGTTTTGTAATCATGTGTTTGAGCGGCTTGAATGGCATAATTATCTGGCAAAAATGTTTGAATAAAAACTTTGCCCTCAATATCTTGCCTACCTGCTCGGCCAGCAACTTGAGTGATGAGGTCAAAAGTGCGTTCCGCAGCTCTAAAGTCTGGAATGCTGAGGGCTGAGTCAGCCGCAATGACACCAATAACAGAAACCCCCGGAAAGTCATGCCCTTTGGCAATCATTTGTGTGCCTAGGAGAATATCAATTTCTCTTTTCCTAAATGACTTGAGTATGGTTTCATGAGCATCTTTCTTTGACGTGACATCTTTATCCATGCGGACTATACGCGCATCAGGAAATAATTTGTGTGCTTCAGACTCAACCTTTTCACTTCCCGTACCAAAGAATCTAAGTTTTTCTTTATGGCATGATGGGCATTCTTTGGGTGGTTTTTCGCCGTGATTACAGGTATGGCATAAAAGTTTATTGAATTGATAATGATAAACCATTGATACACGACATTCAGGGCATCCAGCTATATATCCACAAGATGGGCAATTCACAAAGGGCGAGAATCCGCGTCGATTAATCAAAAGAATGACTTGTTCATTTTGATCAATGGCATTTCTTATGGCGTCTTCTAGACGAATTGAGAATAATCGCAAACCCTTCCCCACTCGCTCTTGCCGCATATCAACAATCGTAGCAAGAGGTAATGGCTTATTGAGAATTCTTTCCTTTAATTCAACCAATTCACATGCATCCGTACTTGTGCCGTGATATGACTCTAGCAAAGGTGTGGCGCTGGCTTTGATGCATATAGCATTTTGTATAGCGCATCTTTTCTCCGCTACACGCACAGCTTCATATCTAGGAGTTTCGCCCTGTTTATAAGAATCATCGTGCTCTTCATCGATAATAATAAAACCTAAGTCTTTAACGGGGCTAAATATTGCGGACCGTGCGCCAACCACAACTTGAGCTTCCCCACTTCTAATGCGATGCCATTCGGCCAACTTTTGGCCTGTGGCAATGCGACTATGAATGAGGGCAACTTTATCTCCAAAACGATGTTTGAATCGCTCAGTTGTTTGGGGTGTTAGTGATATTTCTGGCACGAGAACAATAGCGCCTTTTCCCATTAATAAAGCATGTTCGATTAATCTTAAATAAATTTCGGTTTTGCCACTACCAGTCACACCATGCAATAGATAATTCCTATGTTGTTTTGAATCAAATGTTTTTTTAATGGAATCGAATACTGTTTCTTGAGCAGGTGTTAAGACATGCCGCGGAGTCGTATGCACCAACTCTTCATCGGCCTTGGGCTTTCGTTTACGCATGGTTGTTTTGCCTTTTTTAAACGGCAATGGCATAGCACATTCAATAGCCTGCCCCCATGAACACATATAGTATTCGCTCATCCATAAAGTGAGTTCGAGCATGTCTTTATCTAAAAAAGTCTCATCGTCAATGACGCTCATAATGCTTTTCATTTCGGACATAGTTGGGTTTTGGGATATAGAGACTATATAACCAATTTTGGTTTGGTTGCGAAGCTTGATATTAACTCGTCGCCCTATTTGAGCTTTGGCTTCTAGTTTTTTGGGGATAATGTATTGATAGGGTTCTTCTTGCGGTATGCCTAAAGCAATAGACGCATAGCGTGTGTCTTTAGGTAGGTATAAATCAATCGTCCAATTAGGTGTGACTTTAGTTGCCATAGCTACTTCGCATTAGGAAGAGCCAGGCCAAGCTCCTTGGTGATTAATTGTATATCATCCCAAACAGCTTTTTTTTCTTCAGGATTACTCAATAAATAGCTTGGATGATACGTTGGCATGACTTTGTAATTGTCATAATCATGCCACTTACCGCGCAATTGAGATATAGGCTGATCCGATTGCAATAATGTTTGTGTAGCAATTGTGCCTAAAGTGCATATCACTTTGGGCCGAATCAATTCAATTTGTCTTTTAAGAATAGGGCTGCATTGCGCAATTTCTTCAGGTAAAGGACTTTGACTCTCAGGAGGTTTGCACTTAAGGCTATTAGCCAAATACACGTCTTGTCTTTTTAAACCCATAGCCACAATAATTTTGCTGAGTAGCTGACCGGCTTTACCCGTGAATGGACGACCTGTTCTATCTTCATCAAGGCCGGGAGCTTCACCAATAAACATCAAATCCGCCGACACATTACCCTCGCCATAAACAACATTATTGCGCGTACGTCCAAGCGCGCATGCTTGGCAGGCTTTGGCCTTAGCCTCTAATTCTTTCCAGGTTTCTTGTCCAGCTTCAGGCTTAGGCCAAAGTGCATTTTTTTGGGCCTCAAAATCAGCATACGTTACTTCTGTCGCACCAAAGGCCGTTTCTGTTTCCATGTATTGGCGCATAATACGTATATTCACCTTCGGATCACTGGACAATTTTTTGAATCTCCCTAGCACAACGTATAGCAGAATCAGGATTAGCCAATTTTTGGCATTGAACAAGCAATTCTTGATATTTAGCTTTATCTTGAGATAACTCTTCAATAATAGGTATGGCTTCACTAACTTTATTAATACGATATCCAGCCCCACCGTCAACAATAACATTGGCATTATAGGTTTCTTGCCCAGGTACTGGCTTGAGGACGATTAAAGGTTTTAATTTGGCTAGTGACTCTGATACCGTTAGCCCACCGGATTTACCGACAATCAAGTCAGAGACTTCCATCATTTCGTCCATATTATTAATGAATCCATATGAATGCATATTCTCACAGTTACCGGCAATTTCATTCATTGATTTTTTTAATGAGTCATTAGACCCGGCAACCACAATGATTTGAATATTAGGGTGTGATTCAGCCAATGTTTTAACAGCGGAATCTATTTCCATGGCGCCCACTCCACCTGAAGTGAATAGAACTGTGAATTGATTGGCGTTAACCCCCAGAGCTTTGGCAACGGCTTCACGGCCTTTGCTTTCACTATATATTGGATCAATCGGTATGCCTGTCTGGACAATTGTTTCTGGGTCAATGCCATCTTTAATTAATTGTGTTTTAGTAGTTTCTAGAGCCACGCAATATAAATCACTAGGTGGATGCAGCCAAAAACGGTGAGCTAAAAAATCGGTGATCACGGTGACGGTCTTTGAAGTCGTAAGCGCTTTCTTTTTCATAGCACCGGCAACTTCCGGCGGCATAAAATGTGTCCCGACAATAGCATCGGGCTTCATTGTTTCAATTAACTTTTCTAAACGCTTGGCGCATAAAGAATTAAATAGTCGCCTTTTGCAACGCGTGATTGGCATGAATAGTTTGAAATTAGATAAATAAAAACATATAGCCCATAGGGGCTTGGCATGCGTCATCATAAAGACATAACCGTCGACATATTGCTTTTTGACCCAAGGTGGGAAAAAGTCTAGTGCATCAAATACTCGTATGGAATAATGTGGTTCTAATTGTTTGAGTGCGATTTCAATAGCTTCAGCAGCTTTGCAGTGACCGTGTCCGGCTGAGGCATGTAATATTAGAATTTTTTTTAATTTGCTAGAATCCATGTAGCTGCTTCCTCAAAGTCATTGGCGATAAAATCAGGTTGATCACTCCAATTCTGAACTTCAATCAATTGAGTCTTGCCGGTTAAAACGAGTATTGCTTTGATCCCAAATGCATGGCCAGCTAAGACATCCTTTTGTGAGTCACCAATCATATACGAACCTTCTTTATCTACTGCTATGCCCATTGTCGCTTGCTTTAGCAAACCTGGCAAGGGTTTCCGGCAGTCACAGCCGGCGTCTGATTTATGGGGACAATAATAGACTCCGTCCAATTGCACACCGAGTACCTTAAAGGCATTGTGCATGACTTGGGTTATTTGGTCCAAATCTGACTGCATAACTTCACCCTTACCTATACCAGCCTGATTCGATATCACCATAGCTAAGAAGCCAGTGGCTTTGAGCTTTTGAATAGCCGCTAAGGCTTTGTCGATTAATTTAAATTCACTAATATTGTGGACGTAATAGGTTTCTTTAGGATCTTCATTGAGCACTCCATCGCGATCAATGAATAAAACTTTTTGGGCTATGGTCATAAATTGGGGTGATGGACCAAGATTTGGTCAACTTTTGATTCGAAGTCTTCCATCAAAAAGTCAGACATGCACTTTTCATCAATTGGACATGTTTTTTTATAACAAGGCGCACAATCCAAATCAGATATGATTTTTTGACCCAAGCCATATAATTCAATTTCGGCCGGACACGTAGATCCAAAAAAGACTAGCAATTTGGTTTGCATAGCAATAGCTATGTGCATAGCTATGGTGTCCCCAGTGATGATTATGCCACAGGCGTCCACCAAACCAGCGAATTGTTGTATTGAATGATTTGTGCCTGCATTAATCGCGATTCCCTTTAATGATTCTGCTAAGTCAATATTAATTTGAGCTTCTGTCGGACCGCCCAATAAAAGGATGATGCTATTATGTTTTTTGTGTAGGCGCTTAGCCAATTCGATAATGGAATGAGCTGGTAGACGTTTGCCCGCAAAGCGTTCTCCACTCCCCGTATTAATCCCAATAATAGGCGTCTTGCGATCGTATCCGAGTTTTGCTAAGTGGTCTTTAGCATATTGCTTATCTTCATCATTCACACCAAATAAATAGGGATCATTTTCATATGGCAAATCTACTTGTTCATAACTAATTTGTTGATAGGTTTTTTTGTTAAGTCTGAATTTTAATTCATCGTCCACACCCAGAGTGAGTGCATAATTGCTGGATGGAGTTAATGCGCGCGGTGTGACGCCGTCTGCCTCAGCGCCAAAACCCTTTTTTTCTATAGCAATAGCTTTGGTGATGGATTCTAATGCTTCTGGTTCTTTATCCAGATTAAAGGCTAAGTCGAATTCAAAGTCTGCCAGTTTGTCCATCGTCGCTTTGGAATAAATCCACAAGTCGTCAATGAGATCATTGTCTTCCAAAACAAAAGCGCAAATATCCTCAACAATCCAGGTGATGTGGCTATTTGGATGTTCGCGTTTAAGGGCCAATAATAGGGGCGTTGTTCTTAAGACATCACCCATGGCGCCTAATTTTACAATAAGTATTTTCTTCATTAGCTATAACTCTGATTATTAAATTGCTGAAACAGGCGCCTTGGGAGCGGCGTATTCGGTGGCGACTTGATTGTTCTTGATATGCGTTAACTCCCAATACTTGACCCAATTCAAAAAATGCACCCAAGCATACAGCACTGAGAAAACAAGCCCAGGCTTGCCATCCAATATGGCTAATTTCTTAAAATAAAACTTCCAAAAACGCTTGAGTGGTTTTTTCTTCAAGTTATACAAAACATCAGCCTCTGGCATAGACTTGTTTTCTTCAAGTAACATAGCCGCTTCTCTGGAAGAGTAATTATTATGGCGTGATGCAAAATGCATAATTGACGGATATGGGTGGTGCTCTATACAAGCTTCTATGCGACCCACACTTCCATCAACTTTGAGATTTTCGTGAATAATACCTTCGTACCGCGCTTTAGTGCGTTTAAATAAATGTAGCGAATAGTGATACCATCCACCGAATCGCATTTTGTGACCCATGAAGTAATTGCGTTTATGAAATTCATAGGCATTATGCTCAGGTTCAGAACTTAATAATGTTAAAAGCGCATCTTTGAATTCAGCAGTTGCTCTCTCATCTGGATCTATATGCAGACACCAATCCGAAGTTGCCTTATCAATGCCCAAATTGCGCTCTTCGCAAAATCGATACCCATTCCACTTATGCTGAAACACTTTGGCTCCATAGCGCTCACATATGGCTACAGTTGCATCTGTGCTAAAGCCATCAATAACCACAATCTCATCCACCCAATCAGCGACACTTTTTAAGGTACCCTCAATCAAATCGGCGCAATTGAAGGACATAATCACGGCACTTATGGTTTGTTTACTCTTACTCATGCTGGCACCTTGGCTGGCCCTTCAACCATTTCGCGATACTTTATATAACTCAAGAATTGATACATGCCCGAGTTAACCGCCATGAATAAGCCAATCACACCATCTTTATGGCCTTTTTTCTTAAAATATGACTTAGCAAAACGATCAACCGTTTTTCTCAGTATATTCAATATGCCAACCTTGCGTTTTTCTCTAAACCATTTTTTAGCTTCTAAATCAGTGTGCCGGTCCAATTTGGCTATGCAATCAGAAAAATCTCTATACGTGTAGTGAATGATATCTCCATTCAATTCACCTCTAGGGTCGTGCATAATAGCTCTTGGATGAACTTCCCCTTCGGCCTCATAGGTAAAAACACCGCGCTTAAAAAACTTCAATTGTCGCGATGGGTACATGCCGCCATGCTGAACCCAATACTCGCCAATATAATTCTTCCGTGGTATTCCATAACCATTCATTGCACTACCATTGATAGTGATATCTTTAATTTCTTTAGCTAATTCATCTGACACGCGCTCATCTGCATCAAGCGACAATACCCAAGCGCATGTTGCCAATCCGTAGGAATAATTGCGATGTGCGCCTTCAACGTCCATTCGACGTTCATAAACCTTAGCGCCTAATTCACTGCATATAGCTTTAGTTTCATCCGTGGATTCATCATCCACAACAATGATTTCTTTAGCCCATTCGACTGATTTAATGCAATCTCGAATACGGCCCTCTTCGTTTTTTGTGATGATGATCACAGAAACATCAAATTTTTGATCATCATTTTTAATATTATTATGATCTGACATGAATTACACTCATCCTTATTTCTTTAACACAGCCATTAAATCAATGCATTGATCTAATTGACTTTGTTCCAACCATTGAAAGTTATGTTCTGAAATATTGGCATAATATTTTTGAATCGGGTTCATCACTTCGGGTATCCATTTAAAAACACCACTTTTTTTAAGCCGTTCAGCTACGCGCATACTTGTATTGGGGTATAAGCCCATTAGCTTAAAATCATCAAAATAATTAGCAAAAAATTCCTTGTATTCCTGAGGTTCAAATTCTTTATCATGGTGTGGCGACTTATTATAAAAAATGCCTGGCTTTTTATTATTCTTCAAATTCAATGTAGATATAAAAGCTATGCCGCCCGGCTTCAAAACACGCTTGATTTCTTGCGCGTATGCAGGCAATTGTTTCTCCGGTATATGCTCGATCACTTGAAAAGAGCAAACAATATCTATGCTTTGATCGTCAAATTCTAATTCGCATGCATTCATGGCCTTAAAAACCAAATTGGCCTTAGCGTATTTGAGAGCTGCTTTTTTAGAATTCTCTTCAAATAAATCGATTGCGGTGACATGTTTGGCAAGCCTGGCTAAACGAGCTGATCCATACCCATCTCCGTGCCCAATTTCTAAGACAACTTTATCTTTAATGGAAGGTTCGGCCAAAGCATAAGCAGCTGCATGCTGAGCAACTATTTTGGCTGATTCTTCGCTGGGCACTATGCCCTGATGTTCGGTAACCTTAAAGGCTTCTGACATATTGAATATTTTCTCTTCTGATTGTGTCCGTAGTCATCTAAATGAATATAATCTGGTGTTTATTGTCATCCTGAACCACGCGTAGCAGTGGTATGAAGATCTCCCAGACAAACCTTTTACTGGGAGATCGTCACGGCGGGGCCAATAATTTTGTTGCCCCTCCTCACGATGACGGATGCTAAATCTGTCGACTTTGATTCTTGAAATAATATATCAATAAAATGATCATTAACAATCTTAATACGTCAGTTACGACGTGGTACGACGTGGCTAAAGTGGAGTATTTTAGCATATTGACAGGTTTTGGAGGGCCAAAAAAGCCCTTTTAGGGTCTATAGCCTCCAAGCATTGCCGGTCATAATCACAACCTGTGAACCGAAAAGCCTTGTAGCAGGGCCTGCATTCGACCTTGGTGCTCAGGTGCTGATGACGAGCCGCGCACCAACCTGCCCCATAAACAACCTCGTCAACAGGACCGAATATACCCAGGGAGGGTATGCCTGTCCAATGTGCCAAATGAAATAAGCCGCCATCATTTCCTACAAAACCAAGCGCTTGACTCAAAGCATAAGTAGTTTGGTCAAGATTTAAGTCTGTCAGAATGTGTTTAAAATCCAAATCTGAAGCCTTAGCCACTTGCTCCAATAAAGACCTCTCATCAGGTGACCCAAATAACAATACGTCTTGCCCATTATTGTGAATAGATTTTATTAATGCTGCATAATTACTTGGAGACCATTGTTTATAATTGGCATTATCGCCCCACGTTACACCTCCCCCAGGTGCCACGGCCACCCACGGCCGGAGCTGCATATCTTTTAAATATGTGTCAAACTTAGTTTTGGACTTTGGGGCCAATTGACTGGCTAATAACGGTGCGCAAGGTGGCGCGACTCGATCTTTGAACAATAAATCTAAGTGGTATTCACTGACATGACGATTTTTGAATTCTTTAAGCTCAATGCTTTGGGTTAAGAATTTGGATCTATGTTTATAATTCAAGCCAATGCGTTTCTTAATCCCCGCCAAAAACATCAAAAAAGAATACTCCCGGCCCATAGACAAATCCAAACACCTATCGTATTGATGCGATTTAATCTCATTAATTAAACGGTGGATTTTTTTTATGAATTGAATTGGGTGAGTCTTGAGTGTGGTGCGTAAGTCGTCTCGATTAAAAATATAGGTGTGTTCTACATTAAGGTTTAAATCAATTAAAGCATCCGTACGCTCATTACACAAATAGCCTATGCTATCGCCGTTTCGTTTTAATTCTTCTACAAGTCTAAAAGAAAATAAAACATCCCCGATGCCAAAAGGGTTAATGACTAATGTCTTCAAGCGCCGACGCCTCCTCAATAATATCTTTAGCCGCATGCACAATGGCATCAGCTTCCAACTCTTCAGCTTTAGCCACCAAGTGCTTAAAAGGAGCAAACCCTTTATATATTCCCCAACGCTTGGGGTTAGAGCCTGTCAAACCGCTCACGAATATACCCACCACAGGTAGCCTTAACATCCAAGCCAAATGCATTGGTCCAGAATCCAAA
This sequence comes from Candidatus Omnitrophota bacterium, assembly GCA_047639455.1. Classification (GTDB taxonomy): domain Bacteria; phylum Omnitrophota; class Gorgyraeia; order 2-02-FULL-51-18; family JAGOUK01; genus JBLINS01. The sequence goes on along the minus strand of JBLINS010000042.1, from coordinate 8,852 downwards.
GAAATGAGGCAATCCGATTCTCGAAGCAATATGCCCAATTCCACTAAATTGGTTTGGCCTAATAAATTAGAAAATCCAGGGTTGGGCGCTATATCTAATTCCTGCTCTATTTTTTTATTTGATTCCACCCCCACCAAAAAAACACGGTAGCGCGGTTTTTTCAAAAATAAGTTAATTGTATCTTTAAAAACTTTCAACGGCATTTCTTTACGAGGATCCGTTGTGGTTACATGAAATACAATATGCTTTTTGCCCTCAATGATCCCAATTTTGTGCTTAATCTCCCTATACTCATTGACCATATCAAACCCCAAATCCAAATCCCTTTTCCAGGGTAATTTACATACAAGGTCGAGTAATTTTAAATTAGAGTCAATTTCATGAGCGCCTGATGATGCTTTTGTGTCTGGGATGCTATGCGTTAATAAAAAAGGCCATTTACGCTTGAATCCCAAGCGATATTTAATACCTGCCAAAAAAGTAATCGTATGAAAGAGTTTTGACGACTGCGTCATGACGACCAAATCAAATCTGGCTCCACGCATTTTTTTCCAAAGCTTGATACGGCCGGGCCACCTTTGAAGATCATTCTCTTCGGCAGTCCATAAATCATTCACACTCATATGATATTGGAATAAAGGCCGATTGGCCTTAGTTGTCAAGACCGTGATAAGCGCTTTAGGGTAATTCGTCCGAAGCCGATTAATTAGAGGTATATTCATTAAACAATCACCCAGGCGATCTGTGCGGATAATTAAGATGCGCTGAACAGAACTGGGCTTAAACATAATGCGCGAAATTATTAATATGCATTTTTAAATGCAAAAAAAGTCATGAATAATATTTTGAGGTCTAATAATACAGACCAATTTTCTAAATAGAATAGATCAAATTTGGTTCGTTCTTCTATAGAAGTGTCGCCACGCAAACCATGCACTTGTGCCCAACCGGTTATGCCGGATTTAACTTTGTGGCGGCCCATATAACTTGGTATATCTTCCCTAAATTGCCCCACAAAGAAAGGGCGTTCGGGCCTTGGGCCCACCAAGCTCATATCGCCTTTTAAAACATTCCATAGCTGCGGCAATTCATCCAAATTAAATTTGCGTAAAGATTCGCCAATGCTCGTTCTGCGGCTATCATCTTGGCTTGTCCATACAGGCCCCGTCTTGTCTTCCGCACCAGATTGCATCGTCCTAAATTTGTAGAGCATAAAAGTCTTACCGTCTTCTCCAACTCTTTCCTGTGCATAAAATATGCCGCCTTTAGAATTAATTTTGACAAGACAAGCTAGCAATGCCAATAACGGCATCAGAATCGAAAGCCCGACAAAAGACAAGGCCATGTCCACGCTGCGTTTAAGTAATAGATTTTCTGGATCCAATAATTTAGGTTCTCGTGGTGACAATAATGTCATACCTCTTTCATTTCGGATACGCATGCGCGCAGCTAATATACCCAAAATATCCGGAAGCCACTTATAGGTAACTAAATGTTTTTCACAAATGAGCATAATCCGCATCAAGTCTTTATTGGGCATATCAGACTGAGTTATCACGACTTCATTGATATTCTCGTTTTGTTCCAAAGTCTTTTCCAAATCCTGAACCATTCCAAAGCAATTCAGCTTTTTGTAAGTTCCGCCTTTAGGGATGCGGTCATCTAATAAACCAATGATTTTGGTGCAGAAACGTGGTTCTCTAGATGTGCGCAATGCATAATGAGCTGTTTTGTGATTAGCTCCTATCATTAACACTTCTTTGAATTTATTCTTTTTTTGGCGAATATACATATAGGCATATCCCATAATTGCACGCGATATTGCCACCCAGACGATGACAGATAGCCAGGCTAAACCTAAATACTCACGTGAATACGAAACATCGCGATAAAAAAATGTGGCAGCTAGCAAAAGAATAAATGCCATTGTCGTTGCTTTGCATATGTTGCCCAATTCGTCCGCGAATACAGCTACGCTTTCTTCATCGTATAATTTAAAAGCTCTAAATATCGGTAGGATTAAAAGAATTACGAGTGCAAATGTTTGAGTGTATATCGCTGTGTTTGGAGTCCCAAATGGGGACGAGAAAAAGCCTGAGCTAAATTTGGCCCAAAAGGCGAATTCTAAGGCAGCCAGAATAATGAATACATCATTCACGAGTAGACTAACTGCAAAATAAGTTTTTCTATGTCTAATCTTCATAATAAGTCCCAGATTACCCCGTTAGCTGCGTTGCTTTGCTGTGAGATCCTCACGTCGCGTGCTACGCGCTCCTCAGGATGACGGATGTGAAGTTTTTCTATGTCTAATCTTCATAATAAGTCCCAGGTTGTATCAATGTGTATCATAACACCTCGTCATTATGAGGAGCGTTAGCGACGTGATAATCTCACAGCAAAAGACTCGTCTGGGAGATCTGCAAGGGTCTCACTCACTCGACCCGTTCGCAAGCATGGCCTCTTTATTCATCGGCCACTCACCGTCGCTTGCTGCGCCTGCCTGCCGGCAGGCAGGCGCTCCTCAGGATGACGGGAGCGTATATGCTTCGCACTTCGCAATGACGGACACAACACCCTTAATTGGTTTGTGTAGCGAAAACTTGGTTCACGTATTGTGCGAATTCTTGTTTGAATCTTTGTTGGCTAAAGCCTTCGGCGTGTTTCCTTATTGCTTTAGCATCCCAATTTATATTATCTGCAATTTGTATGGCTTTTATCATAGAATCAACACTCTGCTCTTCAAAAAAAACGCCCGTCTTGCCGCTTTGTATCGTTTCTAATGCGCCGCCTCTTCCAAGCGCAATCACCGGCATGCCACAAGCCTGAGCTTCGACAGGTACGATGCCAAAATCTTCTTCGCCAGGAAATAGTAAATACTTAGATCTATTATACCGTTTTTTTATCTCTTCATCGGTACCCCATCCAAGAAATTCAACATACTCGCCACCCAATGCTTTTAAATTATCCAACTCAGGACCAGTCCCGATAACGACTAATTTCTTTTGCATTTGAACACAAGCCTTAACCGCTAAGTCCACACGCTTATAGGGCACTAAAGCAGATACAACAACAGCTTCATCATTACGCTCTCCAAAATCTTGCTGATAAAAATCAGTATTCACAGGTGGATAAATAACCGCGGCTTCACGGCCATAAAATCGTTCTATGCGTTTACGAATATGGTGTGAAATAGCAACAAAGTGAGTGACTCGATTACTCGTGGCTTTGTCCCATACACGCAAAGAAGCCGTCAAGCGTCTTAAATACATTTGAATCGGCTTAGGAAAATGTCCAAAATACTCATCAAAAAATAACCAAGCATAACGCATAGGCGTGAAACAATAGCAAATATGCTTAGTGTCTGGGGCTGGCTTAAGAAACGACTTGGCGACACAATGATTGGTCGATATGATCAGATCACAAGGTCGCATCTTTATTTTTTGACTCATTGACTGATAAAAAGGCAAGTAATGCTTATAATACTTGAAGACCGCTGGAAAGTTCTGCAATGGCGATGTGTGCACGGGTCGATTCTGGATTAAATCAGACAGCTTCCCCTCTTGATAAAGCAATGTGTAGATTTCATTATCTGGAAAGAGTTGAATCATTTCTTCTAAACACTTCTCGCCACCACGCATGCCATTCAACCAGTCATGATTAAGATTCACTTTGAGATTAGATGTGTTTAACATAATATTTTTCTATATAGCTTCAAAGTGGATTCTGCGCTTTTCTCCCAGGCAAAGTCTTTTACGCGCTTAAGGCCCTTATCAATAAGGGTTTGTCGTAAGTCTTTATTTTGCAATACATTGTATAAAAGCGTAGCCAGCTCGTCAACTTGGGTACGGCCAAAAACTAAGGCAGCATCTTGGGCAATTTCAGTCAAGCAAGGCGCATCCGAAATAATGACCGGTATTTTTGAATCCATGGCCTCCAACACAGGCAAGCCAAATCCCTCAATCAAAGACGGCATAACAAAGCAATGGCTAGACCTGTACAATGCACCCAAAGTATTGTCATCAACTTCACCTAAATACCGGATTCCACTATCTTTTTGCAGCCAATCATTAAACTTATGCCTTTTTGCAAAGCGCTTGTCAAGTCGACCCACAATGACTAATTCGGCGTCTATTTTTTGCCGTTTCCTAGCCAAGCAATAAGCCTCAAGTAAGCGATGTATATTTTTGTGCTCACGAATAGATCCCACGCTTAAGAAATAGGGCTTGTGGATGCTTAAGCTCTCTAGGATGGAGGCATCTTGGCGAATGTCACCCATCATTTCGCCCTGACCAGCTTCATGAATGACTTGTATTTTTTTCTTTATCCCTGGAAAAAAATCGACTAAGTCAGACTTAGTTGCTTCTGAGACCGCAATAATGGAATGCGCTTTGGATAAAAGTAATTGATGCTTCCACCATAGCAGCATACGCGCGCCAAAAAAAGGCTCATATTCTTTAAAATGAAAATAAATTAAGTCATGGATGGTAACCAGCATCGGGCAATTGAGGCCCAGGGGTGCATTGAAGTGTGGAATATGTGCCAAATCAATATCATCAAAATATCTAGTCATGGACCATTGTTCCTTAAGGCTATAAATAGGAATTTCACATGATCTAATCTTTATTCTAGGATTGCTTTTATAAACCCCCAAATCAACTTCTTTACCAATTAGAACAAAATCAAATTCACTTTGAATAGCCAGCATAGAATTTAAATTAGACCGTATATAACGCCCAATACCAGGATGATTGATTAGCCTAGCGTCTATGCCTATGACCTTAACTTTGCTCATGATTATTTCCATGGCTAATTTCGCTATTCAAAGATTGTTTGACTGCCTCAATAATTAATTTTGGCTTCAGGTCCAGCATACAAGCGTGATGTGCCTTTGGACAGCGTCTTTCACTGCATGGTGAGCATTCCACTTCATGTTCAACAAGTTGTGCATTCGGATTAAGCGGGCGCCATTCATCCGCGTGTGCCGTCCCACTAAAAATAACAATTGTTTTGGTTTGATGTATAGCGCCTATATGGACTGGGCCCGAATCTGCGCTAATCAGCATATCCACATCTTCAAATAAAGACCCCAATTGATCAATCGGCAAATCAGCACATAAATTCATAAACCTGCGTTGATCCTCAGGCGCGACATTGATCATAATTTGCTCCCTAATCAAATCCGCATCCTTATCTCCTACCCAGATAATATGGGCCCTCGTTTCGGATAAAATCCAAGCGGTTAATTCTCTCCAATACACTATGGGCCATTGTTTGGCGGGTGTGCCAGCACCTGGATGTATGGCTATGATTGGTGATTCTATTGCCTTGAGTTTACTAACCAAACTCGACTTTAGTGGAGATGAAGCGATTCGTTTATCTAATATTTGTGGAGACATGCGCAATGGTGCAGCTAAATAATTTAAGTTTCTTCTGGCGGCATGCGCGTGATAGGCGTAAGAAACTTCAGCATTCAATAAAAATCGGCCTCCAGAAATGCCATAACTCTCAACCCACGCGCTCCATGCTCCGAAACGTGCGGCCGTGATATGCCTTAAGTCCCCACGCAAATCGATGATGCAATCCGGTTTTATGCCGCGGATAATGCGAATCAATTGCTTCCAAGCTAGCCAGCTTTCTTTGCGGTCATAGTCTAACTTGAACCAAGGCGGATTAAAAACCTCTATTGAGCTAAGCGTGGAAACGGGTCCATTTAATAATTCTGCGAATATTAATTTGCCAACTTGTGAGGTTAAAAACACTATTTCAGTGAATGGGTGGCTGGATTTATATTGTGTTAAAAAAGGTTCCGCTACAACAATATCGCCTATATGATCCATGCGCATAACTAATAACTTCTTAAATGGTTTCTTAGGGCGGTTTTTTCTAAAATGAAAAAAAATACCTCCCAAGAAATCAATTATCCCCATAATACGTATGAGACGTTTTTTCTTAAATATATAAGGTAAGTTGCGACGACTTAACATACTGTAAATTATATCTGAGGCAACAAATTAGATAGCGTCATTCAGGCTTAGCCTCGTCATTGCGAGTTGCGCGGAGCAGCAACGCGGCAATCTAGTGTTGAATTGGATACTAGATTTTGAATATAATAAAATTGATTAGTCATTGGCCTTAGATTGCCGCGGCCAAAAAAACGGCCTCGCCTGCCTGCCGGCAGGCAGGCAATGACGAATGTTTGTTGGGGCTCAATGATTCTATGACTATAAGCATACTAATCTTTGGTGAAGCGAAATTTGAATAAGTCGCGAACGGCTTTGAATCCGTCTTTCCAGGTAATTTTTTTGCCTTCTTCATAACTTCGCCCTCTATAGCGAACGGGTACTTCGACAATTCTGTATTTTTTCTTCAAAATCTTGGCGGTGATTTCAACTTCAACCTCAAATCCATTTGATATCAAATTTAGATCCTTAAACACATTAGGTTTGGCCATTTTATAGCAAGTTTCCAAGTCGGTTAGTCTGGATCCATACAACAAATTCCCTAACTGCGTGATGAATTGATTAACCAAATAGTGCAATATATTCGTGACTTTTCTACCCGATAAAAATCGAGAGCCGTACACAACATCTATTGTCTTATCTTTAAACGCCTGTAGCATAATCGTGAAATCGGTTGGGTCATATTCCAAATCAGCATCTTGAATAACTATATAATCACCCACAGCCTCTTGAATGCCAGTGCGAATGGCCGCGCCCTTACCTCTATTGACCCCATGCTTGATTAATCGTATATAACCGAATTGCGGTAATATATCGCGTTCCAAAATCTCGATGGTCTTGTCCGTGGACCCATCATCAACGATTACTATTTCTTTAGTGATATTAACGGCGCAAACGGCTTTAATGGATTCGGCCACACTCTGCTCTTCATTAAAAACTGGAACTATAATAGACAATTTATTTTCAATTGGTGAATTCTGCATTATGCCAAGCATTCCTTATCTATTAATTTTACAATTCTCTCTCCGCTACGCCCATCGCCATACAAGGCCTTCCATTTGAACTTGGTATTTAGCATTTTCTTGACGCCCGCTAATAATTTAGTTGGGCTAGAACCGCATAAGGTGTTAACCCCCGCAGCGACAGTTTCTGGGCGTTCTGTATTATTGCGCAATGTCATGCAAGGTACGTGCATAATCGACGCTTCCTCCTGAACTCCGCCAGAATCTGTTAACAAAATTCGGGCATTTAATTCCAAAACCAGGAAGTCTAAATAACCAATGGGCTCAATCATGCGCACGCATTTAGGTATATTTAATTTAAAAGCTAGGATTTGTTTTTTTGTCCTGGGGTGAATCGGAAAAATGATGTCTAAATGGTCTCTTTTACCTAAACGATCTAATCCGCTGAATATTCTTTTGAGAACTTCTTTTTGATCAACATTTTCTGGGCGATGCAATGTAAGCACAGCATAATACTTTGGTCTGAGATTCAAATCACTGATGACGTTACTTTTTAATTGAGCGATTTTTAGATTTTGTTTCACGGCATCCACAACGGTATTCCCAGTCAAGAATATTTTGTTCTTATTCACATTTTCTTTGAGCAACAAAGCCTTTGAATGAACTGAAGGTACATAGAGATAATCAGACAAATTATCGGCGATAATACGATTGACCTCCTCAGGCATCTCACGATCAAAACTCCTTAAACCAGCCTCCACATGACCTAATTTAATATTCAAGCCGTCTTTGCCCCTTGTAAGAGCTAAACGATTCGTCACAAAAGCTCCTGCTAATACTGTATTCGTATCCCCCTGAACTAAACAAATATCAGGTTTACTTTTTTTTAGAATAGATTCTATACCATTCATCATTAATGTGATGTGCTCAATTTGTGTCTTACCTCTGGAGTTATTTTTGTATTTCAAGTGGTAAGTTGGTTGGGGTAAATTTAAATCATTAAAAAATATTTTGTCCATAGAATGTGAATAATGTTGCGAAGTATGCAAAGTAACATAATCTCTTCTATTCTTTTGCAAATACCGAATAATGGGGCTAAATTTAATAATTTCTGGCCTTGTACCAAAAATCAAACATATCTTAGGATACTTTTTCTGACTCATTTATATTCTTTCCTTGTCATTATAAGAAGCACGTGGCAAGTGTTGGTGAGCGTGGGACGAATAAGGAGTCCGCGCTTGTGAACGAGGCTGAAACCAGCGAAGCATGGTTCTGTGTGTGACAATGATGTGTGAAGTCTGTATAGATCCCGTAGTCAAAAAACTCTTCTGGGAGATCCTCACGTCGCTTGCTGCGCAATCCTCAGGATAACGGCTGACTATTGCTGCGTGATTCTCGGGATAACGGCTGACTATTGCTGTGTGATCCTGAGCGTAGCGGCTATTATGTCTTAGTTGTTGAGAGTAGTGCACGTTATAGGAATTCCTTGTAGTATTGAATGGTATTTTGGGCGATTGGTTCCCAGGTGAATTCATCCATAACTCTTTTTTTGAATTCTGGGTTTACGGAACGTTTTAGCCCTTTTTGAATCGCATTGGCAATCGAGTCGGGCTTGGCTGGATCAAAATAATCCACGTCATCTTTAAAATAATCTCTAGTAGATCCTCCGGTCGTGGACGCAACGTTTGCTCCTGCCAAAATGGATTCTAGGGCCACCATGCCAGGTGTTTCAAACCAGGCCGGTAATACATATAAGTCACAGGCGGCATAGGCTGAAGCTAAAAGGCCGTGATCTTGATCCATAGCTGGGATAAACCTAGTCATCCCCTGCCCTTCTTGAAGGCAAGCCTGATGATAGGTTTCAAAACCCGATACGGCATCGCCAATTATCACAAGTTGTTTATTGATTAATTTGGCTGCACGGATTAAG
>JBLINS010000041.1:0-18718 GCA_047639455.1 Candidatus Omnitrophota bacterium | reverse complement strand
GTTACTTTACCTAATGGCGCTGAAGGCTTACCTTACGCCTATCAACGTGGCTTTGTTGCGCATGGTTGGAGAACGCCGCCATCAAAATCAGATGCAATTAGTCCCGCAGATAGTGTATTAGTTATTAGCACCGCCTCAACAGCGACAGACGCGCTTTTGCGACAAGGCGTTGATCCATTTCACCCCGGACGCGTGGTTCCAGGCGCCATTGAACTCACTCAAACAGCAACCGAACCTATTGATATTCCAGAACGTTTTTATCGCCCTTCAGCCGAAGATATTTTATTAATTGTACCTAAGTCCGATATTCCATATGACGGTGAGGAGCATGTTTATAATGATATTTATACTGAGAATGTGATCTCAGCTTACGCTGACATTCAAGCATGGATTCAAACCTCAATTGTGGTGGATGGCCCTAGTGACAATCCTAATTTAAATGCCAAAACTTTGGCAACGCGCCAACGTTATGAAGCCGCCTTGGCTAATATGCGAATATTTTTTAAGAATGCTTTTGATGAAGAAAAAGGTGTTTTGTATGGCGCCATGCATTATGTTGAAGGCAAAGGTTGGGTTGGCATTGGGCAGCTTTTGGCTGCTGATACAATTTCTTGGTATGGAAGCACTTTTTTACCTGAAGGTGTCGACGCCATTCACGGCGAGGGCACTTATGGTCGCATGATGCAAGTGGCCTTAGAACATGCTGGGTTGCGTAATGACGAGGATCAATTAATTGGTATTAATTATGCTCAAGTGAGTGTTGGTTTTGATGCGAGTGTTGAACCTATAGCTCGGGGTGATGGTTTAATTTTTGAAGGGGTTCAATCTGAGACATTATTAGCGCAGGTGGCACAACGAGGCGAATTGGTTGATCAGCCGCGTACGCTAAAAGACGCGCTGGCCCAAAAAGATAATATTAAATATGAGAATGTGCATGTTGACCCTGCCAAAGAAGGCGTTGTTGTCGAGCGCGCTGAAAGCACACGCATATTAGGCATAGAGGCCTTAGAAAAAGAATATATTTCGCTTTATCCAGGGCGAGGTCCAGAAGGCGACAAAGATTACTCAGTAGACGGTCGTAATTATTATGCAGTTTTTGATTATGAAGGCCGCTTTGAAGCTATTGAAGTTAGGAATGCAGCGGATGACTTAGCCTTTATGCTTATGGCAGGTGAGGCACCAATTATGGTGAACCGCAAACAAGCTAATGGATCTTTTGAGCTAGTCCCCATTGAAGATATATATAGTGCATTAAAGGTTGAAGGGCAAGTTTTGGGAGACCTTGGCTTGGACGCGGAAACAGATTTTGTGCATGCCGATATCTTAATTAAGCCAGTTATTGATGCGGAGCTCACTGATGCCGAAGGTAAGCCGCGTAAGCCCACATATAAGCCTAGAGGAACTATTTCTTCAACAATTAATGGGCGTAGTGCTGAGGGCGGTGTATTACCAACTGAATTTAGTGCGAATGCCACGGAATTATGGACATCTGACTTTGCGCAACATGTGAATTTGGGGCTAACCGAAGATGGGCAGTATGAAGTTGTTGAAGTGCGTTCTTATAATAAAGATAAGAACGGCGATATACGCATTGTGAATGGCAAACAACAATACACCGTTGTGCATAAGTATTATGATTTATCAAACGTATTTAGATTTGCCGCCGCTGAAGATCACATATCAATAGCGTACTATTCCAAGCCCGAAGGTGAATCTTTTTATAAAAAAGAATATGAAGAAACGCATTTATTTGATCCCAATAAACTAGCCGTAGATGCCCAAGGTAATTACCCTAGCCCAGACGCACTTGCATTAGGTGCTAATGCCGCTCATATTGATATTATTGGCAAAACCAGACAGCTGCGCGATGACAATAATGAAGTTATTTTGGCACGACAACAGGTAACCAATAAACGTGAATTAATTCGCACGCCGGCAGGTTTATTGGAGCATAGAGAAATTGACCCAGCCACTGGTGAACATCGTTTGTTTTCAGATCCTGAAATGGAAATCATTGATTTAGACATAATTGAGGCCAAAAATAGAGGTACCGAAGCAATAGGTACTAATCTCGATGGTTCAATAGAGGCTTATGCCGAACGAATACTCGCATCTTCCGGGGAATTAACGACGATTAATGCCAAATTAAAGCAATTATCAATAAGTAAGAACATACTTTCGACAGAATCAAATAAAATTCGCGAGAAACAATTGCAGAGTCAAATAAAATGGATAGAGAATTATTTAACACGCGATATTTTAATTCTCAAAGCCGCATTGGAAGCAGACGCGTATGAGGCGATTGTGCGCGGTGAAGACGTTAAAGTCATACGCGCTACAGCTAAGGATATTAGAACTAAATTAATACTTTCTGCCGAATCTGCGGATTCGATTGATTATTATGAGCCCTCTGGATTATTGCATGCTCGCTTGAGATCATTATCGAATCTAGACGCTATGCGCCGTTTAAGAGCCTATATTGAATCTCTAGACGCCAATCAAGACCAAATCAAGCGTTTTGAATTGCGTTATGATCATTTGAAGAGGACACATCAAGATGCTGTTGAATTCTTGATATTGAATCGTGCTTTTGGAGATGATGCTGATGGAGATGATGCGGATAGGAAGAACCGAGAGCATATTATAGATCAAGATATCTTTAATGTTAGTGAGGTGCCATTAAGACAAAATCCAATCACAGGTGTCTTAATTGTGCCAACCGACCCAGTTAACGACTTACCTCTAAGGGCAGAGGATTTAATTGCACTCGGCAAAATAACATCAGACGTACGTAAGGGCGTTATTCATGGCCATGATGAAGATAATGATGTGATTGTTAAGATTTATGGAGTTAATGACGCTGGGGTATTGACTGATGATCCTATTCGCGTCGTGTCTATTAATGTCTTGGGTGAGGCTGCCTGGCGTTATTCCCGCAATAAAGACGGTAAATTTGGAGAAGATAAAGACGGTAATCGCAGTGAGGCTGAAGAAGTTGCAACGGGCAAGATATTTTATGTAGAGACCGATTCACTTCTACCTATAACTGACCAAGAGCCGCATGCCATTATGGTTCCTAGTGAAGAATTGGAATTACGCGGACAAATCATTTCTGTGCAAACCCGCTTTGATTATGAGAATGGGCAGGCAGTTCGTGATCCTAAGCTGATCGTCGGCACAGATTCAAGCATTTCACATTTGGGAGCTAATATTATTTTGCGCTCAACTCAAGACTTTAATGGTCGGGTTATTCTAGTTGAGCATATTGATTCAGGCGAAATATTTGAAGTTGATTTAGAAAATAATAAAATCAAATATGAGAATGGCCCGTATGCTTTTGCCGACAAACGCGGAGAAATAATTCTAATCCACCCAATCACCGGTGATGAAGAAAAAATCAAACTCACTGCCATTTATAAATACGAAAACGGTCAAAAACTCGACGAAATAGATGATGCTGTGGGAACCGATTCAGTAGGTAATAAGCGTTTGCGTTATTACAAAGATCATTTGGGTAATTTTAAAGTTGAGTATGTGGGCACTAATTTTATTTATAAAGCAGACCCAGATACTTTGGAACCACTTAATATGGAGCTAGGTCCTGTCGACATTATTAAATTTAAAAATGTAGTCACAGTCAATGGGGTTAAAGCACGTGTTATTGAAATTTATAAGGCTGTTGGTAGTGTTGCAGTCGGTGCACCCTATTTAGTTATTGGTGTTGATGAAAATACGGGTCAAACCGTGTTTCGTTATCATGATGACGGCGATATCGAATTCGGACTCATTGAACTTGTTCGCCCCAAATTACCCAATCTTATATTCAAAGCTAATATTGAAGATGGGCCAAATAAATATGAAGCTGTTGGCACTCGCGCAATAGCGCAAGTTGTGCTGGGGCCCAAAATTAGAGTTGCTGGAGAACCCGGCGTTCACCAAATTAATATTCGTCAAGCCTTGGATGAGAATGGAAAGCCAATTCTTAAGCCAGATCCCATATTTGCTGTAGATTTAGTTTCTGGACTAGAAACGATTCAATTTCATGAAGATGCTTTTGGAAATATCATTGAATTAGAGTTTATTGATTCGGGATATGTATATGACGTTAAAGGCATTATAAATCAACTCACTATTGAATATAAGAAGGATGCACCAATCCCAGTTCTTCCGCAATTTATAATGAATAAAGTCGGTCGGACAATATCAGTTATTATGCCAGCTACTATAGACGCTGCGAATAAGCCACTTCTGATATTTGGTGAATACCCATTGTTTGAGCGTTATGACATTGGTGATTTGGATGCCAATGGCAACCCTAAAGTAGGTGCTATACCTATATTGGTTGTCGCCATTGATAGTGATAGCGGTGATGAAATTGTGCGTTATTATCAAAACGAAGTCACCAAGCTTTATGAAATAGCCGAATATGTTAGAGCGGGAAGAGTGAATGATATTTATAAAGTGGACCCAGAGACATATCTTCCAATAGGCAAGCCGATTCTCCATGTGCAAGCACAAGTAGACACCATTGATTTTAAAGGTGAGACCAATACGATTGTTTATGAATACGCCATCGAAGATATAGATGATAATGGCAAAGTCAAAAATAATGCTCAGCCCATAGGCATATTTGGAGCTAATGAAATTACGGGTAAAGAAACTTTGCGTTTCTACAAAGACGCTGAAGGCGAATTCTCTATTATGTTGCATATGGAGTCAGGTTATATATATCATGCCGATAAAGACACACATGTAGTGACCGACCCCAATCCTTTTAGGCAAGCTTTGCATGGACCTGTGATTCGCTTAGAGGGATTTCCTAATCTTAAGCATCGCGTCATTGTCCAATATGATTTGGATAATGATCTCAATATTATTAAAGATAAAGTCCGCGTTTTTGCCATTAACCCATTAAATGGACGTGAGTCTTTACGGTTATATGCCGATAAGGATGGTAAGGTTTTGCGCGTTGAAGACATTGCTAATAAAAAGGTTTATGACGTTAATGGTGAGCTGAATATAGGCGAGTTGGTGGATGCCGAAGCAACCGATGAAGAAAATATAGACATTACTTTCTTCGCTGATATTGAGCTTGGACCACGCTTGATTCTTACAGGGCAAGATGATGGAATTCATCAATTGGTTATTCAAAAAAGTGTGGATGGCGAAACACGCTTATTCGCAGTCGATGCCACGAATGATCACGAAGAATCCTACGGGGTTTATACTAATTCCAATGGAGTGATTGAACGCATTGCTGGTGTCCGTGCTGATAGTAATATTAATGCAATCTATAAGGTAGACGAGCCAACTTCTAAAAAAATACTTTCTCCCGATAATGTTGATATTGAATTACCAATCACAGTCACTCATATTTCTAATGCGCATATAGGTCCTGTTGTTACTGTGAAGGGTCTTACTGGCGAGCACTTGCTTATACATGAGAAAAAGTTTGATGGTGAGTTAAAGCGTTCCTTTAGTATAGATCTTAAGAAAGAAGGCGCCGAATCTTTTGAAGCCTATTCTAATTCGGATGGCGATATTGTCCGCATAGCCACAATTGACCTTAATAGTAATACCGGCAAAGTGTATTCAGTTGCTAAATCGCAAAGTGACAAAATTGCAGCAACCGAATCTAGAAAAGAAGTCACCATCGAAGTTGAGCCTTATGCTGATATTTTTAAAGGCCCCATACTCACCTTGACCGGATCTGAAGACCAACATCAAATTATTATCGAAAACCCATTAGATGGCAGCAAGCCGCGTATATACGCCATTAATCTCAATGCCGACTCAGACAATATCCGCAAAGAGTCCTTACGTGTATCCAAAAAAGGCAATAAGTACGAAATTGAGCATATCGCCTCAGGCAAAATATTTACTGGTGATACTGTTGGCCCAAAATTAGTCAAAGCTAATGTTGGTGAGAATTATGAATTAGAAGGCGATTCTATTAGCGATGTGGCGCAAGGCCCATTACTAAAAGGTATTGAAGGTAAGATTCGCATTATTTCTCGTAAGCGTCAAGGCGCGCGCAACTTTGGCGTAGATGATACGGGTGATAGAGCAACAGAGGTTTTGCGTATATATCCTAAGGCTTTAGAAATTGAGTATATACATGATGATGAGCGTACGGGCACTATTTATGATGCGTCAAAAATTATGGATAAACTTCTAAGCGGGGATATTAAGAGCATTGTTGAAGCCAGCGCCGCCGTCACACCCGAAATTGCACAAACAGAATTAGGCCCAGTGATTAAAACGCCAGCTCTTGACGGCACTGTAACATTGCACCAAAGCGTGATTCGAAAAGGTCAAGGTGAACGCATATTCGCTATCGACGTAAATAATCCTCAAGTAGAAACATTACGTTTTGAGCTAAAGCTTGATGGAATAACTATCCTATCTATTGAGGATATTGCGTCTGGGTATGTTTATCGTGCCGAAGGTACGCTAGAGGAAGTGGTAGCGCGTGGATTAAAAGTTGAAGATATTTATGCCCAAATGGTCGAAGGACCTTCATTTATATTCAAAAATCCAGTCACGGGTGTAGAGGAAGTTCATGAAATTCATATTAAGAAATTTGTAAAGTCTGATCGTGCAATTGATGAGAATCGCATTCCAGCCAAAGTTATTGGTATAGCCTCTGGAGTTGGTCATGAGACTTGGAGCTTTGGCCAAAATTCTAAAGGAGAATTTATTCAGGCGGAGCATTTGGAGACTGGTCGTGTTTATAATGTTGATCCAAGTACGTATCAAGTATTGATTGATCAACCACATATAGCAATTGTGACAGACGGACCTTCAGTTAATCTTAATGGCAAAGAACACATTATTCGCCTAAGACAAGAAGTTGGGCTTGACGGTGAGCCTGTCGCTGGCAGCAATCCTCGTCCGGTTGTGGGTGTACAAATAGAGATGAGTGCGACTGGAAAAGTCCGCAGAATTGAAACCTCACGCATATATAGCACGCCTAATGGTGATCCTAAGGAAATAGAAGATTTATTAGATTCCGAACATAGAATTTATCCCTTATTTGTAACTAAAGCGAATGGTAAAGCGGATATTTATACGGTAGGCAGTCAAGCTACGGCTGTTTCTGCTGATTCTGAAAAAAGTATTCGTTTGAATGGGTTTGTAAAAAGGCTTGTAGAAAAGAGAAGTGCGCGCGTTGAAAAAGATGGCGTAACAAGAAGAGTGCTTAAGCGATTCAGTCCAGACTTTATGGGTAAAGACCATATTGTTATATCAAACGATCCCAAACATGGTCGTGTTGCTGAGATTATTGAGAATTCTGATGCCGAAGTTGGTCAGGTTGTTTCTCGAATATTCAAAGTTAGTGAAACTGATGATGTTTATACACATAATCCTAATGAAATTGTGAGCATTGTGGTGCGCCTTCCTGATGTAGATGGCAAGAAACGCTTTGGCATATTTGATGACTTGCAAAATGCAGGTCAATTCAATGTTCAAAGCTTGCCCCAAGAGGCTATTAGACCCGCAATTTATAGTGAAGAGCGCGCATCAAAGGTTATTGATGAACTTGGACGTTTAGTTTTGGCCCGCTCTCATTTAGAAGCAGGGGCTGTGCTCGAAATTCATAAGACCTATGACAATTCATCAGACAAATTCCTTCAATCAACGACACTCCAAACTTATTATAGAGGTAATGGATACCCCGCAACATCGAAGACTTATTATCGGACGAGGAATTCCGACGGTTCACTGGGCGAGCCTGTATTGGTCCGCCAAGGAAATGCTAATGCATTGATTATCGAGAACAAGGTTGACGGTGAGTGGGTCGGTAATTATCAAGTTCTAACTTTTGATGAAATTCAGAATTTTGAAGAGAGTGCAGATCAACGCTTTATTGGTGCTCGAGTTAGAATGAATTATGAATTTAATGATGAGTCTAAAAAAGAAATTTGGTATGAAGATTTTACTTTTGATGGACAAAACCTGCGTGATATTAAGCCTAGTAAGGATAATGTCAATGAAGTTGAAGTAACCATTCCTGAATACGACCAAGGTTTGGGCCGTAAAACAGGCAGTAAAACATATGCGTCTAAGTGGGATGTCGAGACTGCCCGCGAAACTATTGATATTAGCGTAGACACTCTTTTGGGCTCAGCAGACGTAAAATACGATGCTGCAGGCAAGGAACAAATCACGATCACTAATGAAGAGACCCAACTCAAATGGCTCCAAGTCATGGATGAATTGGGACGTAAAAAAGCTAAGATTAATATTGTCAGTGTTGCTGGCCAGGACTATTTGACCAGTGTTGAAATATCCGAATATGCAGGCGCCTATGGATCTTTAGGCTTTGTTAAATATAAACATGCTCAGCGCTATGATGCAGCGAAACCTATTGATGCCTACTTACGCAGTGGTGCAACCCAACGTAAGGTAACTGAATATTCGCCTGAAAAAGAAGTTGAGACAGGTATTGAGTCTCCCATTGCACGTTATGAAGTTAATGCTGACGGAGCTCTAGCCACAATTGTCACTGTTATTAATACCAACTTAGGCTCTACTGCAAATGGTGAAAAAATTATCTACTTTGAAGAGGTTCCTGTTGAGGCTAATACAATTACATTGACAGAAGCTGAGAGAAAAGATTATTTGGACAGAGATGATGAGGCGAAGCGTGAATTTGCTATTGCCAATAATGAGTATTATGCCGGCACGCGTAACTCTAATGGTTTTCTAATTGAGTCTAATAAGGAATGGCACCATCCTACAACAGATGAAAGAAATCAAGATGTGACTGAGTATGATGCAAGTCAGTCTGAGCGAAAGGGCTATGATGTAGCTACCGAGACTATTTTGTCTATTAAACGGCAGGAAGACGCAGATTATAAGCCGTATACTCGAACTACATACCCTGTTGAGTTGAGCGCCCTATCTCAATCACTCGGATTCGACTCTAATATATTACCCGCCGAAGTGCTAAATGAATTAGGACAGAATGAAATTAGCTCCAATACACCTTTGCAGGCAGCCTATACGGAGGCTATTGGCGCTGAAGTCAATCATTGGACGCATTATCGTTTGCCATGGGATTTGGATGGACGCATCATTGCCTCAGACTTTGGACGTTTTAAATTCGTTGCCTATACTTGGGATGGTCGCGATACAACGAGTAGCGCCAAGCTAACCAATGATGGCCAAGTTATGGCATTAAATACATTTGATACCACAGTGCAAGCCGAAACGATTATAACTGCTGATTTAATTAATGAATATCAGCGTGTGTTTAATGCAGATCTCTGGTTAGATTTGGCTAATTTAGGTATCACCAAAGAAACACTTATTAAGCGAATAAAAGTTGCGAAGCGCCTGAGAGAAAAAGACGCCGTTAATTATGGAACAGACGTTGAACCTCTGAGCTATGCTTATTATTTGCCTAATGATACCCGCGAAAGAGCATTGTATGTGACAGATGGATTGACTAAAGACGTGTCATTGAATATGTGGTGGGGCATTAAAGGTGACGACATCAATCAACCACCTTCCTTAACTATTTTACCCGCAAGCATCACCTTAAAGTCTAAGATTTTGCCAAATGAAGAGCCGAGTACTCGTCGATATTATGATCGCTTGAATGAAGACGGTAAGCCACAGGCTATATTTAGATTAGACGGAGACTTGTCTGCTATCGAAGAAGAAAGTTTATTCAATGGAGCCTTAACCCGCAAAAAAATTCACTATGTTTCGGCTTGGTTTGCTGGCGCACCTTTATTTTCATCAGGTTTATTCGGTAATATCTATTATGATTCTAAGACACCTCACGATAGACCCATTTATATAACTATTCGCGAGAATGGGCATACGGAGGTTGCGGCTGTATGGATCAAACAAAGTATTCCACGCCAGCCAAATGATTATTATCGTGATGTTATGTATGTGCGAGAACCCTTGGTTAAACCATTGCCATTTTTGGAATCAATGAAAGTTACGGGTATTGATGGAGAAATATACACCATGTCTGGTCGTGTCAGGCAGATTCAAGTTCGCCAAGATGAGCGTGGTACTTATGTCGGTGAAAAAGTCGTGAATGATCCGACGGAAATAAGCTTTTCTACTCTAGCCGCCTACAGCGTCTTGGGTACCATGATACTGAATATCATTATATTTTTAATGTCCAGAATTGGTAAGTCTCAAGGTAAGCGTGATGAGGTAAATATGAATGCGTCCATTGATCGCATTATTGATCAGTCTGGAAGTGCTGCGTCAATAGATAGCACTGCACCAAGTTCAGATGATAAGCCTGATACACCTGGATCTGTACGCATGGCAGCATTAGATACTTTGCAACAAAGCGTATCTGACTGGACATTTTTAGATAGTACCAAAAGGGATGAGTTGCGAGACGAAATAGGTCAGGCGAATACTCGCAATAATCAGATTCAATCATCAGAGGCTTCGGGTTCAAAAAAACAAGTGGACACAGCCAATAACGTAGCTGATTCATTAACTACAGTGACTTTAGCTATTCAAGAGGTATTGTATGCTGACTTAATCAAAAAGAAGAGAAAACCAACGGATCCCGATGTACCTGTTGAGATTTCTAATCCGCTACGCGGACATGTGCGGCGCATTGCCAAAGGTTGGGGCGCTAATTTTCTAATTCCTAATCACACACTAACATTTGATCAATTTATTGTAGAAAATCCAAGACAGAGTGCAGAAATGGTTCGTTTCCTAGGCTGGTTAGATAAAGCTGAATATGATTCTGAGACCTCCAAAAAGATCAAAACTCTGTTTAAAGAACACTTCTTTTTAGCAGTGATACTCATGGAAATTATTGAAGATGAAACGGGACATCATTACAGGTCAGAGGCTAGTAGCGTGCGGTATACGTTGGCTTATCAATTATTCGATCGGATTATAAATGATCCGCAAAACGCACGTGGATTTGTTGGTGAAATTGTTACCTATCGTGAGAAGATTTTTAAATTCTTGAATATGCAATACGGAGATTTGTCTCGCGTGCCTTATTATTTCACTAAAGACAAGCGTTTGACCCATGAAGACATGGATGAAGTCTTTGCCACACAATCTGGCGCTGAGAGATTCATGACCATGCTTGATAATGAAGGCGCCCACCAATTAATCTTAGCCGCAGAAGAGCTAAAATACCACCACCCTAATCCCACAAAAGACACTTTGCTAAGTGAATTAATTCCTGATAAAAAAAGATATGACAAGGGAGAGATGACCCCTGAAGAAAAGGTAGAGTTTAGAACTAAGATTAAGGAGCGTGTAGAGAAACTTGATGAAATTCGTTCTGAGATAGTGGTTGTTCAGAAGAAGCTTATAGACGAATTCAAGCCAAAAATGCCTAATCCATTTTCATTAGGATTAACTAGTATACCTAAAGATAAAGTTGGATTAAGCGGTTTCTTGGCCAATATGTGGATGCCTTTTACATTGTTAGTGACTGCTGTTCTGGCATCAGCTGGCATACCAACCTGGTACATGATTCAAGCACCCGATGTTTCAGCGGTCACGGATTACACCTCATTATTAGGTGTGGTTTCAGCTATTAGTGCAATTTTTACTATATCCATGTTTGGTTTAACCAAACTATTTAAGTCTATTGAAGTTTGGCGTGGGGGTGAAGCTCTTAAAAAAGGCGCAGGCGCAAAAAGTAATTCAGGCGCCCCATTCTGGTCGTTTTATGGCATTGTTTTATTTGTTGGGTTTATAGCGAACTTCTTCCTTAATCTTTGGAATGGACAGACAATAGCTAAGTTTCTTGAGTTGCCGGGATATGTCCCTCTGACTGGTTTTGCACTACCCATACTTATTATATCCTTATTATTCAGCGCGCTTACCTATGTGGCTATTGGACAATTAACAAGCACTATATTCTCAATCTTTTTTGGTTCCAAAATTGGTGTGGGAAAAGTGCGTAGTTTGGAATCCGCACAGAAGCAATATGCTGAAGCGCGTCAACGTTATGTGGAAGTGAATGCTGCATCACCAGAGTCTGACAGCGGCAAGCAGGATTCATTTGATGAAATTTGGGAGCGGACCATTAAATCGTTACATGACACAGGTGATATTGATGAGGAAGCCGCTGAGTGGTTGCGTACTTGGAAAGAGGGGTCTGCACCAGAACCCATTGCGGGTTTCTTTAGCGAAGAGGCTGAAGCACGCATTAAGCGTGCTGTTCAAGGCTGGAAAATGAATTTGCCCAATGGACTACCTTGGAATTATCAGCTTCCAGTCACGGTAGCATCAACAGCTTTTAATGAAGGTGTTTGGTGGAAATTAGGTGAGTGGGATGAAGGAGTTTGGCAACCTGGTTTATTGCAGAGGGTTGAGGAGATTAAAGATAAGCGAACAGTTAATGGTAAAGAAGTAGAGGTTGTCATAAGTAGTGGTGAGCATTTGGTTTTAAACTACTTTATTCAAAAATATAAAACTGAGTGGGAGATATTTGTGGATGAAGTGTTGCCTAATATGTGCTCTGCTTGCACCGCCTCAAATTTGACTAATGATATAGATACCTTAAGAGACTTGGAGTACACAGATCCTTTGCCTCAGAGTTTATTGAGAACAAAAGGGTTTCAAGAAGCTGTTGAAAATTGGGTGAATCAGCGTGGCTGGGGAATTGGGAATACCTTGGTGGGCATGAATGAAATTAGAGAATCTTGGAAGACTTATGCACGTTTACAATTTCCTTTTGACCCAAATAATGAGACTAAAGCAGAGTATGAAGCCAATGTAGAAGATTTGGTTAATCAAAAGTTACAGTTATTCCTCAATTATGAAGGGTATGGTGTGAATTTTCCGAAGCCTGTGGTGTCTCCAGTAGATAAACAGAATGTCACTGACTTCCTTGATAGATTTCCTTGGCTTGAGATTTGGTGGAGTGACGCTAATTGGAGCCAAACAACTGACAATAAGGTTACTGATACAGGTTCAACAAATCATGTTGTAGGACCACCGTATAACCCTAAAGGAAAGGCGCCGGCACAGGCCGCAGCCTTCTCCGGCCTATGGGGACCGATTAAATACTTAACGGATGCGAATGCGCCTTATGAGGTTGAAGAGGCAGCGCGTTTGCCCTATGCCTATTCCAAAATTAGTGAATATGTCGCTGGCTCACATGACTATGTGCTTTTTGCAGAAGATGTTTTCCCCAAACGTTTTTCAGCACAAGCTAGATCTATATCAACAGCTGATGAAACATGGACAAATGTATTTCAACGTTTTCTTAAATCTGTTAAGGGTTTGTTTTTCTATGGACACAATGCTTGGAGCTATAGAGCTATGATTAAAGCTGTCAATGCCATCCCAGTTGACTATCCTAGCGAAGATATTGTTTTTGTTATGCGACTTATGATTAAAGATCCTGTTGGCGAAGCTCGAGATTTGGCCGAAGCGGAGGTATCTGTAGGAGCTTCATACTCTCCAGTAAGTTATGGAGATCAAGTGGGTCATGATGAGACTGTGCGTGGTAAAAAGAATAGGCCCACTAGTTTTGCGGAGAATATGGGGCCTTTTGGTAAATATCCAGCAGGCGCTATGGATTTGGGTCGTGTTCTCGGTATATTGGTTAGGAGCCCTAATATTGGTGTTGGAACTATAATTAGTTTAGCTTTTACCCTAGGAATTTATTTGCTCGCACCTGCCGTGGTGATTGTTTGGACTTTGTATTTAGGTTGGGTGGATTATTATGGCGTTAGTCAATTTGTGGCTTATCCAGCACTATTAACCATGGGTATTTTGGGTGCTTTGAGTTCCCAAGCCACAACAGCTCAAGGTTGGCGATTGCAAGTTGAAGGTTATGGATTTATCCGAGGCACTTTGCGTTTTGTGGCCTTTATACCGGTGAACTATTTAATACATGTGCCGTATCAATTGGTATATGCGATTAGTGATGTGGTGGGTTTGCTTGGATTTGCTAAATTTCCATTAACAGCCAAAGGTATTAATACTGGTTGGCTTACCTTGGATACAATTTATCCAAAAAATAATGGACGGGTTATGTTAGCAACAACCATTATAGCTGCCACCCTAGCTATGGCCACCATTGTTTTAACACCTTTTAAACTCAGAGGAGCACCTTTAGTATTTTTTGGCATTATGATTGCTGGAGCATTAATACCGAATAGGACGACTTATGACAGCATTCGGGATAAAACAATCACTCAGTTCACTCGGGAGTTGTGGCCGGAAGACAAAACCCAAGTTTCACGAGAAAAGCTTTCTATCACAACGGCCATTGCTATGATGTTGCCTGTTGCCGCTAGTTTCTTCATTTGGCGTGCAGAGGGCTTACTTTGGTCATTACCTTATATGGGCGTACCTATATCCATTCTTTTTACTTTCCTTTATTTTCAACCCGTATTGAAAGACAAAATTAAAAATCACTTAGCACCCAAAGTGGCTATAGGAGCTACGGTTCTCGCGTCTTTTGGGGTTATGGGTTGGTTAATGGGTATGACAGGGATTACGATTGTAGGGATTGGTGTGGTTGCTATTGCTATCTACCCTTTTACCATAGCAGATGCGCCTAATTGGGTTAGGACGAGTCCTTATCGTTGGGTGAGGAATTTGCAGAAGTACTTATGGGTATATGGACCATTGGACTATCGCGGTTTAAGTAAAAAATCCACTACAACTTCAGTTGCCGCAGTGATTCCCGATACTGATTCTGGAGAAGCTGTTATTGATTCTGACTCAAGTGAAGAAGCTGCGTCTAGAATGGGCTTGGACCAATTTGAGACAGCGCTTAAAGTGCAGTGGGATGCAGCTTTTGCAAATGGTTATGGGTCTGTATTTGGTTTTGATGATGAGAAACGTAGGCGTTTTGAGACACCTTCTAGAAAAGACGCGAATAGCGATTACTCACTATTATTGGCTATAGCTGATGGTAAGCTGCGCACACCTGTTTGGAAATCATTAGACAGGGTTGATTTAAATCAACCACTTTCGGGTTTCAACTTAAGCATGGTCGATTCAAGCGAAATTTTGATTCCAGAAGTTAGTATAGCGGGGCAGGTTTGGAAATTAATTATTAATAAATCGCCCCTAACACGATACCATTCCCTATTAATTCCTAATGAAGTTGAAAATCAATTCTTTAGGGCAAGTGATGCTCAAGCCATGGCCCAATTAGTTAATCAAACAGAATTCTCTACCGTTTATCACAGCTTGTGGGGTGGCGCTAGCGTGAATAGTAAACATATTCAATTATTATCCGAAATCGCTCCGCATCTAACTCATTTGGTGGCCAATGGAGTTAGTAATTGGACTTCCGTTAATGAAGTTTCTATTGGCCGCCCGCAAGATTCACCCATTATTGCCTTAAAGTCAGATTCACCCGAAGAATTAGGTAAGGCCTTATGGACACTAATTAATATTTTGCAAGAACAGAACCTGCCTTTTAGCATTAATGGTTATAGGAATCACATATTTGTAGCGCCTACGCGCAATGACCAGCCTAGCCCTGATTTGTACTTGGGCGCTGACGGTATTGTGAATACATTCGTTATGCGAGATTTGGCTAAATTTAGCGCGCCGATGAATGAACTGGTTGCTTTGATGAAATCTGTTCAAAGTCAAGGTTGGGTGAGCGTTGAGACAAGTCAGGATTTGGTTGCTGAATTTTTGATAGATTCTGCTCGTATGGCCGAACTCACTGAACAGGAGCTTGAATTACTTGCGGCAATGGGAATAGATGCAAATACGCCAGGAGCCTTACTTGATTATGCAACAGGTTTGATTGGCGCATTTCGTGAATTTGATGGCGAGACAGAATTACAAATTTTAAGTCAAGATGGCAAAACAGGTAATTTTATCCCGTCAGCTTTATTGCCGGGGACTGGCTATGAAAGCGCACTTCCTATAGTTAAATATGCGGATATACCCAAGGATCGCAAGTCATTGGCAGACGTTAAACTAATTGATTATACGATTATGGAGAATGGTGGAGGTGTCGGTCAGGAATTACTGCGTAAACGTTATGTGGCTAAACGAGGTCGCAATACCTTGGCGTCTAAAGGCTTTGACTTAGCTTTTGAAAACATTCCATATCAAGGTCATATCATCAATGTGTCCGTCGCTGAATCAAAACTAATGGCGGCCCTCACAGCTCATGGTCAAAAGGATGCTTATTACAAATCTCATTATCAGGCCCTGGTTGGCAAAGGCAGCGAGGCTTCTTACGAGGCGCTATATGATTTAATTTATCTTCCACATCGATTTGATAATACATTGTCTGATGACGACAAAATGTCGTATAGACAGTATGCTGAATCTATAGGCTTTGATTTAATGCCATTGGATCCAGAATTACCAATTCCTTCAATTGATATAGAAACAAATGAATTGACAGATGCAATCACTTCATCAGGCAATCATGGTCGCGTCGCATTTTCAATGATTTTGGGTGCTATTGATGTCAATATATCTGAAGAA
The DNA here is from genome assembly GCA_047639455.1 of Candidatus Omnitrophota bacterium. Taxonomy (GTDB): domain Bacteria; phylum Omnitrophota; class Gorgyraeia; order 2-02-FULL-51-18; family JAGOUK01; genus JBLINS01. Next base: position 2,278 of record JBLINS010000041.1, on the reverse strand, counting down.
GAGAGAGCGTCGGGCATACATCGAATCACAGGATTTGCAAATGGAGCCGGATTTAACGACTCTCTTAATCCAGAAGTCGCTACTTGGATGCGTCGTGAGCGCATCCCTATTATGATGGTTGTGACGGTTCGTACTCCAACTGATGCCAACGCAGGCGGTATTATTGGCATTCAAACATTTGATGATGAAATAAACGGCGCGCAAGCACGACCTCAAATCTTAGAAGTAGCTCAAGCGAGAGCGTCAGGGCAATTTGACCGATTTAAAAAAATAGGACTAGCCGAAGACGAGGGCGCTTCTGAGGGTCAAGTTTTTAATACTAATTTGGGTGCGACAAATACGACTTTATTAAATCTAATCCTAAATGATTTGATCAATGACGGGGTTGTTACTAGAGAAGATATAACCAAAATCATCACACCTGATTTAATTATCAGAACCAAGACTGATGCTGATGGTAAGCCTTATTATCAATTTGAAGGCGCATTTGCATCCTCATTATTAAATCTAAATGCATTTTTTATGAATAATGAACGAGCTAAAGAGATTCTTATCAGACATACAGGCTCAGATAAATTAATTACAATGGTTTTAACTACAAGTAAAGAAAGGAATGATTTATTCAATTTAACAAAACATTCCAGTGACTTTTGGTTTCAAGCATATAGTCGCAAATTTAGATACGATACGAATATATGGGGTCTTAAAACTAATACACCTGATATTCGCATGCCTGCCTTTGAATTAGACGGATTAGTCCTTGATGAAGATGAGGCTGTAGACGGAGAGGGTAAGCCTAAGAAAAAGCGAGCTAAAAATACTAAGATATATAATTACTATGATGAGTTACAAAATGTTATTGATGCTTTGGGTGAGAAAGCCAATGCCGCTGAATTACTTTCGCTCACAATTAAAAGCAATAAATTAGCTGAATTGAGGACCGCGCTCACCAAAGAAAAAATAATTTATGAGAAATTACACTTTAGAATTCATGCCGCTAAGCGCACTATTGCCATACTTGCTGAATCCCTTCCGGGATCAGATGATCCAGAACTTGTTAAAGTTCAAATAAGTGCAGTACGCAAACTCATCACTGAATACAAACAGTCTTCTAACCGATCTGCGACCAAACTTGAAGCAGCAAAACGTAAATTAATTGATCAAGGTCTCGGTCTCGGCTTGGTCAATATTAAAGACGCCGTTTTAGTAGGCGAAGTTGAAATTATTTCTGAATACCAAGGCGAAGTTGACTTAAATGATTATGCATTGCCTAAAATGGAAGTGGATGGTCAAGATCATCTCTTATTGTCAAATATTCGCGTTACTATAGATAAAAAAGGCAATGTCACCTACGAAACCATAGGCGCTAGATTATCCGGAACTTTGCCTGAGCTCAAACAAGCTCCACGTATGTCTATATTTACCCCAGAAGATGAGTTGCTCTTGGAGAAAATGGGTTTAAAAGCCGATAATCAAAAAGCGATTTTGGCTTACGTAGAAGGGTTGGTTGCAGCTTATCGCGAATATGACCCCAATAAAGCTTTGTCTATTGTCTTTGAAGGCTTTGATGACGGTAATCTCATTCCAACTTCCATGCTTGAAGGCACAGGTTATGAAGACACCATCTCCAGAAAGGCTTATGCCGAATTACCTAAAGACTTAGAGTCTTTGAATGAATCTGAATTCATTGATTATATGATGATGGTTCTTGATGGTGGTCTAGGCACTAGTGTCCGCCGAAAGCTTTATCTTAGTGAGCAAACTGGCCAATCTTTAGACGAGATTGAATTAGGCGCTAAAGGCACAGACTTTGCCTTTGAGAATGTTGAATTCAACGGTCAGCTTATCAAGGTCTCTATTGCCGAAGCTAAATTACTAGCTGCATTACATAATTCTCAAGATTATCTACAAGTTCATTATGAACCACTGGTGAGCGAAGATTCAGGTCCATCGTATAAAGCTTTATATGACGATACCATTCTCCCTCACCGTTATGATGATTCTATTCCTATTGAGGAAAAACTCACCTATAGACAATATGCCAAATCACTCGGCTTTGACCTAAGAGACTTCGTTGAAGAGCTACCCATTCCAACCATTGATGCTGAAACAGATCAACTTACGGATGCTAAAACGGCACCTGGCAGTCACGGTCGTGTGGGTGCGAGTTTGGTAATTAACGCCTTAGATGAAGATATACCCGCAAGTGAACTTGAAGCTGGCATACATCGTATTAGCTCATTTTTTAATGGAGATGGAATTAATAATGCACCTAATC
>JBLINS010000040.1:0-20300 GCA_047639455.1 Candidatus Omnitrophota bacterium | reverse complement strand
ATTGATTAATAATCCTTATGACCTAATAAGGATTGCCTCTGGCCTAAGAGGCAAGATTAACGAACGGCCTAGTGAGTGGTGGAGGGAATTGCGAGCCCTAGCGAGGAATGACCGCGTGATACTAACAGCGTAATGATGCGCTCGCCCAGGTGGTACTAAGAGAACTATGATTAAGGTATTACGGATATTATGTGGTGGTAGATAGAACCAAGGTTGCGCGCAAGCCTACATGGAGTGAGGCGTAAGCCGAGCGACCCAATCTCGTTTAATTATTAACTAGCTGATAATTCGCTCCCAACAGTTATTAGACACTCATTACTCACAAGGTTTCTACCATATCCAAGCTTGTACTAAGAGAACCACCAACCAAGCAATAACGCACATCGAGACTTAATAACTACACACTAGGGTATACGTAAACCCATCTACGGAGCCAGACATAGTCGAGCGGAGCATATTAGGCTTTACGTCTATAGCTAGATTTTATTTATCGGCTTTTTATACATAGAGCATTTGATGGCCCACCATTTTTAACTCCACCAAGCGAGCTTATTAGACTGATTAATTCCCCTCTGCTTTAACCAAGTCAGGTGTTCAATTATTAACTCCCACAATTATTCTATTTCTGCACTGTTACATATATCCTCCGAGTCAGGTGTTCGGTTGTATGTGAATTATTGCTAGGGAGATTCATTGCTAGTCGTTTCTTTCTAATGGTATGCTCAGCGTGAGGTTCGATATCGGTATTGTTGGTGCTATTTTTTTTGCGTATTTGCTCACCAACTTCGTTGCAGCACAAAAAACACTTAGTTGCGTATTATTTATACGCGCCTGCGTGATTTTTGCACTGCGCCTCGCCGGTGAACAAATTCACTAAAAAAACATTTATTGTAGTTACTCTTATTAATTCCTGCGGAATTAATGGTCTGTATATTCTGATTTGAGCCTTACTCTTATTAATTCCTGCGGAATTAATGGGTTGTGTGCACTGATGGCTTCCTTCGGAATCAATTGCTTATTACTTCCTTCGGAATTAATGGTCTGCATATTCTGATTTGAGGCTTAGTTTTATTACTTCCTGAGGAATTAATGTTCTTTGGAGATTCCTGCGGAATACTTTTTGATTCCTGAGGAATTAATGGGTTAGGCGAAGGTTTTGATGGATGTCATGAGTTGGTAGAGTCTTAGGGACTCGTTGAGGGGTATGGGTTGGGGGATTATGGAGTAATTGAATAGGAGTTCGGGGTCATTTGACTCGCCTTGAATGTAGTCACTGAACTGACGCAATTCACTTATGAGGCGGGTTGAGTGAGGTATTAAACCTTGATAGAATTCAATGAATGTTATGTAATTTGCTGACTAGCATTAACATGAATTAAATATTGATCAACAATTATCTTAATCACCCACGGTATCACCAAAGGCATTAAGTATCTGAGAATTCCCATAATTGTTGCCAAAATAATATGGCTCTTATAGGGATAAGAGTATTTCAGAAATCGTAAAAGATTGCCGTTTTTTCAATCATAAGCAGCATTGCCTTAAATAATTATGCAATTTGCGATGCTTATTGTCATTATGCGGCTATATTAAAAATTGGCGAAATAGGACTGCGAAGCCAAGGAAGGCAAAAAAGCCAACTACGTCGGTAATTGTGGTCAAAATAATGCTTGAACATTGAGCTGGGTCAAGACCAACTTTTTTCATGCCTAAAGGAATAGCCGCTCCTGCGAGCCCTGCGACTGTCAAATTCACAATCATGCCCAACCCAATCACCAATCCTAAATAAGGATTGCCTTTCCACCACCAAGCTAAAAGGGCAGTGATTGACCCAATGACAATGCCATTAATACCACCCAGGACCGTCTCCTTAACAAGAAGCCCCCTAACTTTATTGACGGGTATCTCTCTCATGACTATACCGCGCATAACGACGGCAAGGGATTGCGCTCCTGCATTACCCCCTTGTCCAGCCACAACAGGTAAGAACACCGCCAATACAGCAATTTCAGCGATCACATCCTGAAAAAGAGCGACCACGCCAGCTGCAAGAAATGCAGTTAATAAATTGACGTGTAGCCACGGTAGGCGGCGTTTTAAACTAAAACTCAATGACGAAGAGGCTCTCTCGCTACCCCCTGCACCAAACATTTTTTGCATGTCTTCAGATGCTTCTTCCTGAACATCTGTGATAATTTTGTCTGACTTCACCACACCAAGTAAACGGCCGTCCTGGTCGACAACAGGGGCAGCAAAAAACCTTCTCGATGTAAGCTCGCTCGCCACTTGCTCTCTATCCATGAATGAGTCGACCTTGAATGGGTTGCTACGCATAACTTTATTGATCTGCATATCCTCTGACGTGAGGAGCAAATCTCTCATATTCAAAACACCTACAAATTTTTGATCCTCATCCACGACATAAACATAGAATTGCTGAACATTCTTATGCGCCAATTCTCTAATTTTTTGGACAGCGTCCTTGACGCGGATATCACCATGGACGGCTATTATGTCTTTGGACATAATGCTGCCTGCGCTATTTCGCGGAAATGTTAGCAATTCTTCAATATCATTCTTTTTCTTTTTATCCAAACGACCAAGCAAAACTTGCCGTAAGTCTTCTGGTAGGCGTATCAATATATTTGCACCGCGCTGAGAATCCAATAAATCGACTATTGCCGAGAATTGCTCCTGCGGCAAATGATTTAAAATGGCTGCAACAAAAGCATCATTAAGATGCCTAATCACGCCGGCGCATAAAACCGACGGTAAACCCATCAGCGCCTCAGCAACCTCCTCTTCACTCATGGTCTCAAGAAGTCTAGCTGTCTTAATAGGGTCTTCCTCAAAGTATCTTTTGATCAACGTTTCGTGAACAGTAATTGAAGTCATTGCGTTGCACCTACTTTTTCTTTTATATCACCTATCATTTTATCAGCACTAGGTAATATTTCTTTGGTCTTATCTGCGATAATTGCAAGAATGCCAGGCTCTGTTTTTTCAGGCTTAGCTTCTGCCTTCTTCTTTAACTTAACTCTAATGCTTAATGGATTAAAATCATCGAACACCATGTCCTCAGGGTATTTTAAGTTCTCGGAATATAATCGAACCCATTGATAGCCTTCCTCAAGCTTTAATTTTATAACGAGCTTAATATCATCCTTGGATTTAAAATAAAAGGCGTTTTGAGGTCCATGAAATGTGATGTCTGCATTCTTAGGCTCAATTTCTTCTATTATCCAAGGCTTTTGAAGCTCAACATAATTAACGGGTATCGTGAATGTCTTATAAACAATGTCGGAACCATAGACATTCACAAACCACAACCCTAACGCCAAAGCAATGGCAATAATTTTTTCCCTAAAATTTTTCTTAATGTAATCCTCGCGTGGTCTTGGTGTGTTTTGTGGGTAGATTTCTTGATAGAAGCGTTCAAGCTCCAATGTCAACATTTCAGCATTCTTAATGCTCGTAAGCTCACCGTGACGAGCTAGCTTAATTGTGCCTCGCTCTTCAGAAACGACCAAACATAGCGCATCACTAAGTTCAACCAAACCTAAGGCTGCCGCATGGCGTGTACCACCTTTGCCTATTTTTGAGATTGTCTTTGAGAGTGGTAAGTGGCACATGAGGTCCGTTATTCGATTACCCTCAATAATAACAGCGCCATCATGTCCCATAGAGCCTGGATCAAAAAATACTTTTCAAAATAGGCTCACTAATTCTACCGCCCAAATCGACTCCACCGCTCAAATGTCTTCCGAGCGATTCTTTGCCTTTGATAACAATCAAAGCCCCGATCTTTTCTTTAGCTAGATCAGTAATGGTCCTGACCAATACTTCAACTTCCTGTCTAGATATTTGAACAAGAGATTTGCGCTGTCCTTTTATTGACCTGCCTATAGTGCTCCAGCGAGCAACTTGCTCAAAAAAAGATTTTAGTTCCTCCTGAAATATCACAACCATAGCAATCAAAATAACAGCAAAGAACTTTTCAAAAAGAATAGCTGTCATCACCAAGTTAAATTGTCGCATCAGGAGATAGGCGCCGGCAACAATAATGATACCTGTGAGAACGGCAGATGCCTTGGTGCGCTTAAACCAAACCAAAATTGAATAAATGACTAAGGCCAATAAGAAAATATCAAGAAACCCCGTCACCCCCACCTGTTTTATCCAAGTTAAGGTCAAATTCATTTTGTAACGGCCGCCCTTAATAAATCATTATCACCACCCGATCCCAAATACAAAGTTCTGTGTGGAAAAGGTATCTCGATTCCGAGTTCATCAAATTTATTCTTCATACGCCTCTTAAATTCACGCATGACTTCCCATTGCTTAATTGGGAGTGTTTTGATTCTAAACTTAATTATGACCGCTGACTCAGCAAATTCATCCACGCCAAACATTTCGAGATCATCAAGAATAAGCCTTTTATAATACTCGTCTTTTCGTATGCCTTGACCAATTTCTTTAATCACTTCAATGACTTGATCGACGTCTTCTTTATAAGCAACGCCCACATCAATCAATGCCTGTGAATAATCCTTTGTGAAATTAATCACGGCTTTAATTTCGCCGTTTGGAATGATAATAACGCGCCCAGCAAGATCACGCAAAGTAGTGATTCTCAAATTCACGTCCTCAACCAATCCGCCATACTCGCCAATCCGAACAACATCATTGATATGATATTGCTGCTCCAACATAATAAATAGTCCATTGATCAAGTCGCGTATAAGGTATTGACCGCCAAAACCAAATGCTAGGCCCATAACTCCAGCACCTGCAATTAGAGGGCCAACATTCATCCCAAAATTGTCTAAAATCAGATAAATCACGACCAGAAAGATAACGATTCCACCAAGCCAATTAAACAGCTTACTCAGAGTCTTTAATTGTAAGGATGTCTCACTTTCAATAACATCGCCTCGACGAACCTCGTTTTTAGTGATGATGCTTTCGAAACGCTTCAATGACATGCCCAAAATAAAGAACAAAATAACGCCCACAAGACCGATTAAGCCTGCATTGGCTATTTTTTCAATCCACGATCGGTACGAAGACCTCTCTACCTTCAAATCCAGCAATGCTTTTTGAAGTTTATTCATTGCTTCTTTATTATGCTGGACCGTCTGTTCTGCGATAGATGCTTTTTGTTCCACGACTGACAAAAGCTCCTTTTTGAATTCAGATTCTTTTGCAAGTTTTTCAGCTTCTTCTTCTAACTCTTTAGCTTTTTTTGCCATGGCAGAACTTCTGTCCGCCTCTGCAACTTTCTTGAATACTTCAGCTTCCTTTTTAGCAACAACGGCTGCCTGCTCAATGAGGTCAGACTCTTTTTGAATGATGTCCTTTTGAAAGTTAATCTTTGCGGCTTCTTTGGTGACCTCAACCGCCGTCTGTTCTGCTGCCCTTAATACTTGTTGAGTCTCAGCAGCTTGTTCATCAATTTTCTTAATTTCATCCTTCTTACTTAATTTGGATGTGTCGGCATCCTTCGCCATATCGGATACCACCAATGTCTTTAAGGGATCATCTTGAGCAAAGGCGGAATGAATATTCAAAATTCCCACCAAACATAAACTAATCACAGCAACAGAAAAACTAAAATCATTTCTTTTCATAGTCAAAATATCCAATTAATGCACAATATTTATTTCACTGTCAGAATATTTTTTGTATTACCTAATTTTGGTGACAACTTCTACGTCTCTTGTTATCAGAATTCTTTACACCTCATCGATTTCAGAAGCTAAGGCTTGTTACGGAGCTGCAAGGAATGTAACATAAACCAGAATGCTAAAATTTAAAAAACCGACCACACGACCAAAACGCATACATGCGAACTCCGATTATTGTCTAAACCTCACGTTAAACACTATATTTAAATCCTATCATCGGCTTATTCATTTGAAGTTCTGATCAATTGCGTTTGATATAACAATAAAGTAATCCCATCAAAAAGCCTATTCCCAGTAAAATAGAGTAAAAAATTGCGCGAGACATTGAAACTTCCCATAACAATAGCTGAAAAGTAGCGCTCTGGGTATTTTGCAACACCACCATTATCAACAATATGGCCGACACTGTGAGTGTCGCTGTTTTAAATTTATGCATAGATTATTATTCGATGATAAGAACTTAATTAACGCATATTGAATTAATTAGTTCCATCACCTTATTCCTCCTCAATAACAAAACTTGTCGCAAGTTCTTTTTCGATCCGCCGATGTAAAGTTGTAGATGATTTTTGCATTTGCTTTTCTATTTGCTGTATAGAGATATCAGGTTTGGCAATATGGCAAATAGGTTCACCGGGCTTAACAGCGGGAAGTGTCGTCATACCAAGAACAATGCCATCCATAGGGGCTCTCAATACTTCGCTCTCTTTTGAGAAAAGCTTGTGGCAAGTAACTATTTTTTTGCCTTTCTTTACCAAGTCACCAGGCTTAACATAAAACTTAAGCAAACCACCATTATCAGACCTTACCCATGACGTTTTTCTTATAACAGTTTGATAAATGGGTTTCATGGTTTTACCCTTAAGCATTCCAAGCGTCTTGAGTACATTCATAACACCTCGAACACCTAATTTGATAGTACCTGGTTCAAATTTAAGCGTTTCACCCGCTTCATATAGAATGGTCGGGCAACCCTGATTCGATGCTGTGGCGCGTAGTGAATCAGATGGTCCCTTATTGTGAACCAAAAGCTCACACCCAAAAGCCTCGGCGATTTTACGAATACTTTCATCCTCCATATTCGCACGAATTTGAGGAAAGTTAGTCCTTCTCGTACCCGCTGAGTGCAGGTCGAGGCCATAATCGCTTTTTTTAATAATCTCTTCAAAAATAACATTGGCAAGCCGTCCCGCCGATGTGCTGCTGCCACTTCCAGGAAAAGAACGATTGAGATCTCTACGATCTGGCAAATATCGACTGTGATTTTCAAAACCATAAATATTGACAACGGGTACGCAAATCAGCGTGCCTTTAAGCAGCTGAAGTTTCTTCAACATAATCTCACGAATAATACCTAGTCCCGTAGCTCGTCACCATGCACAACACCTGTCAAAAAAACAATAGGCCCAGGATCTATAGCTCTGCTTACCCTAACAGAAAGAGTCTCTGAACGACCAGTATATGATTCGCTCACTTTTAGCTTGATGTCTTTTTCCTCGCCGGGAAGGGTATTCACACCGCCAATTTTTAGATTTTTAAGATGTCGTTTAGTCAATGGGCGCTTCCTTCTTACGTTTTCTAACTTTAGGTTGCGGCATTAAAGCCTTTAGATGTTCCACCTTGCCCAAACAGAGCAATACATCATCATCTTGCAAAATTCGATCTACCTTTGGATTCGGAATAGTGAGGCCATCCCTTAATAATGAAATAATGTTAATATCTTTATCTCGAAGTCCAGATTCCCTAATAGTTTTGCCTATAAGTTCTGACTTAGGAAATATCTTCACGTCAGCGACTCCATATCCACCTGATAAAATCAGTCGTTGTCGTATATCAATTTCAGGAAAGAGTATTTGATTTTCAAGATATTCCACTATTGTTCCCGCCACATCAATTTTGGATGCCAATTCAATTCCTTCAAGTCCAGGGGATGAATTAACTTCCATCAGCATAGGCCCGTCTTTGCCTTCAAGCATATCAACGCCGGCTACTTCTAAACCCAATACTTTCGCGGCGCGAATCGCGGTACGCTCAAATACGGGGTCCAGTTGACTGATGGTTTCAACATGCCCACCACGGTGCAAATTACTTCTAAATTCGCCTTTTTGGGCAATTCTACGCATGCTGGCGACCACACGGCCGCCGACAACAAAAGCGCGAATATCCTGCCCCTTACTTTCTGCAACGAGGCTCTGAATGAGCACATTTTGTTTTACGTTTTGTAATGTCTCCACAATAGCCTCAGCCGTATTAATTGATTCCGCCAAAATAACGCCTGTACCCTGAGCGCCTTCTAGCAGCTTAATAACAACGGGCGCCCCTCCCATATTTTCAATAGTTGGAATCACAGCACCCTTCATCTTCACAAATTTTGTCACAGGTAATCCAATATCATGCTTGCTCAAAACCTGTAATGCATGCAGCTTGTCGCGAGAAGCGCCAATGGATTTTGAAGTATTAAGAGCGTAAACTCCCATTTGTTCAAATTGCCTAACAACGGCCATGCCAAAGAATGTAATTGAAGCACCAATGCGAGGGATAATGGCATCCCGTTGAATAAATGCCTTATTATCATAAAGAAGGCTAGGTTGATTCTTTTCAACGTGAATGGTGAATGGTGAATTTAAGTGTATCAAATATTTTAACCTTATGCCCACGCTTAATACATGCCTCTTTAATTCTGCTTGTACTATAATTCTTAGATTCTCTGGATAGAATTCCGATTTTCATTTTTCACCTATTTTGTTTTGAATCCGCCGCTTCTTTTTAATAGGCGAAAGCATGTGAGAACGTGCAGCATCAACCAAAAAATCATTTTTAATAGCAGAACGCCCTATTAACATCCGATAAACCATATTGGAACGATCAATTAAATTCAATTCTATTTCTTTTTCAATCTCACCAAGCTTCAGCTTTGTTTTGACAAAAAACCTCTCCTCATTATGAATTGGGCTGGCTTTAACTTTTGAGATTCGGCTTAACTTGGCGCAAATTGATACTTTCTTCGCTTTTGTATGCTTGGACAAAACAACGTTAAACTTGACCATTTTTCTTCCAGGCAAAAGCTCAATATGATCAACATCTAAAGAACTTGTCTTTGCGCCGGTATCAATCTTTGCCACCAATCCCTTAATGTCCCATTCTGGTAAATCAACATATTCACACCAGCCAATCACTTGTTTCGCTTTTGCCTTGTTGAATGTAACTTTTTTATCTTTATGTAATTTATCCATAATCACTTAAGGCGAATAATGTCCTTGCCTCCTGAAGCTCCTACTTGTCATAGGTCAAAAAGCATCAATAACTTGAGCTTTTAACCACATTATTGTGAATTACTTTATGTCTTCTTCAATCGCTTCAGCTTGATCATGTCGTCCTTAATCAACTTAAGATTAGAAAAGCCCTCTGTCACTGCACCAAGCAAGCGGTTGTATTCTTTATCTTTGACCTTGAGTAAGTAGTAATACGCTTTTAGCCCATCTTTTCTATCAGACACAACGTCAAGTAATTTTAATTGTGCTAAGTGCTTCGACATAAGCGATTGTTCCTTACCCATAATGGTACAAAGCTCATTAACATTAAGTTCGTCGCTAGCTAGGAGATTAACTATTCTTAACCTTGTCTGATCGGCAAACCCCTTAAGTAATTGCGATGCTCTTTTAACTGTTTTCATGAATAAACCTCTTTTGATATATGAATATATGATCATATAGTAATTTATAGCTCAATGAATGTCAATATAAAAGAGATCAGGCCTGAACCCTTTTTTTCTTCATTTTATCGGAGGAAGTCTAAATTGACCCCTTAGTAGAGAGATTGTTTGTGGGTTGAATGATGTTCGGTTAATGGGGGACGCGTACAAAATATATACGCGTCCCTATTTTGTTTCTGGATTGATAATTGTCGGTTCTAAAATCTATATTTATTCATTTAACATTATTTCGTAAGCAACTTTTTTATTGTCTTCAGCTACATACCCGACATCAATCCAACTATCTTTCACAAGCTGGGCAATAGATTCAATGCCTTCAAGCTTGACGTCATCCGCTACATTAAATGCAATATCTATTTCTTCGCCGTTATCATCATCATAACCCTCTATAGTCACAACTTTACCTGTAACCGATTTAACATTGCCGAATGCATACTCTAAATCCAGTTCGACCTGCTCCTCAGAAAATGCGACGCCATTGACCGACAAGATAACTGCCAACATTCCAATAACACCTATACAATATTTACGCATAAACATCTCCATATATTTCTAATCGTTGATTAATACAACACTGGTGGATATATATACATTAGCAATTTATTTTCGTCAATATATTTTAATGGCCTTTAAAGAGGTTGGTGGAGCCCAATTGGGTACTATGATTGGCTTAAAAGATGTGCGCTCAAAAGATCAAAGCAAGCGTATGCGCAATGAATCAAGAAGCAGCTATTGATACGTTAAGACCTGAAAGGTCCTAAACATAGAAGCGTTTGGATGTGGTAAGCACAAGTTAGCACGGTTACGACGTCGGCAACGTATTGAAACTAAATGCACCTATAGGTTTAAATTGACAACCAAGTCAAAGCATAGCAAAGCAATAAGGCAAACAGCCTCCGAACACCTGGAAGCTATTACCTAAAATCGCAAAAAGAATATAAAGAAAACCCCAGAATCCCAGACTACGATTTAGACTACAAAGTCAGAAGCGTCAAACACGGAGGAGAAATTAAATTCAAGAACAGAATGTACTTCATCACGCAATTACTCAAGAAAGAACGAGTAGGCTTAACTGAAATTGATGATGGGCTGTGGAAAGTGTGTTATAGCTTTCACCCATTTGCAGTCATTAACCTAAGAACTAAAACAATAGAAAGGGTATAAAGTGTAACCTATATCTCCGGTCTATTCTGTAACCCATGTCCCGGTTGTGCAGCAATGTAGGACACGTAGTGTCACTATGACTAAAAGAGTATAGGCCTACAAAATTGTCAAAGGCCTGTACTCTTAATGTCTTGTCTTCCCCTCCCCAATCCAATCCCCCATAAGCTATCAATCCATTTATTGATTAATAATCCTTATGACCTAATAAGGATTGCCTTTGGCCTAAGAGGCAAGATTAACGAACGGCCTAGTGAGTGGTGGAGGGAATTGCGAGCCCTAGCGAGGAATGGCCGCATAATATTTCCCAAGGTTATAATCATTCCCCAAGGCGGTACCAAGAGAGCTATGGTCAACGTATAACGTACACACTTAGATAATAACAACCACACAAGGTTTCCCGCAGATTTCTGCTACACATGCGAGGCACAGCCGAGCTGAGCGTTTAGCACCAAGGCCAATGTATTAGCTGAGCGTATTTAGAGATTAATCACCTAGCCTGGTGTTCGGTTGTATGTGAATTATTGCTAGGGAGATTCATTACTAGTCGTTTCTTTCCAATGGTATACTGAGAGCGAGGTTCGGTATCGGCAGTGTTGGGGCTATTTTTTTTGCGTATTTGTTCACCAACTTCGTTGCAGCACAAAAATCACTTAGTTGCGTATTATTTATACGCGCCTGCGTGTTTTTTGCACTGCGCCTCGCTGGTGAACAAATTCACTAAAAAAAACATTTATTGGAGTTACTCTTATTGATTCCTGCGGAATCAATGGTCTGCGCATTCTGATTTGAGATTTAGAGCTTGTTGCTTCCTGCGGAATCAATTGTTGAGTGAGCCTTATTGCTTCCTGCGGAATCAATGGGGTGGTGGTTTGTTGAGATGTCTATCTAAGGAGACTTTAATATGAAATCGAATTCACAGAAGTTGGCGTTGTTTTTTATGCGGGTTAGTGTGTTTTTGGTGTTTGCGGTTTGGTGTTTGGATAAGTTTTATAATCCGGGGCATACGTCTAAGGTATTTCAGCATTTTTATTTTTCGCCAGCATTTGATGCGAATGTATCCTATGCCATTGGGGGCCTGCAGGGAATTGTATTGCTTGGGTTTGTTTTGGGGATTAGAAAAAAGTTCACTTATGGGGCGGTTCTAATCATGCACTTAATTTCGACTGCTAGCTCATACATGATGTATGCCAAACCTTGGGATGTTCCGAATATTCTTTTTTGGGCGGCATTTCCGATGTTGGCGGCTTGTTATGCTTTATATGTTTTGCGAGACGATGACACTTTTCTCACAATGAATATATCTTAAGCCTAAATTAGACGTCCATCCAAGTTTTGAGCTTTTGGAATGCGTCTTTTGAGGCTTGTATGATTTCTTCATCACAATTATGGGTTTGAGCGAATTCATTGAGCTTGAGGCAAAACGTTTTCCACATGTCCATATTCTCTACTCCATAAGCATTAAAAAAGGAGCAGCCATTCTCTTCTGTTAAATCTAATTGTGACATTAATTTCTTATGCACAAACTGTCTGCCCATAGCCGAACCTTCAGTTACATACAAATAACCCATGAATTTAGCTGGTGTGGACAAGTCGGGTAAATAACTGCACATGGGTATAGCCTTAATATCGCTGCCCGATAGCCCCAAGTGAATCAAGTCATCAAATAAATGCATGATTTTTTTTCGGCTTGCAATATCAGGCAAGTCCGCTTGAATGGAAGTGTCACTAATTAAATTGGACTCTATGGGTGAATAATAACTAAAAAACTTGCTCAAAACTGCCTTGTATTTTTCTTGAGTCAAATTATCTCGCATAAGTTGCGATAATAATTGGCAATTTTCTAAGTCCGACTGATAAGTTCTTGTTTCTAGGCGTAGTTTTTCAATTATATTCATAGCATTACGACTCAACTCGCTTAACAATACCTCTGAGTAAACGGCCCAAAATATCGGCACCCGTAATAATGCGCTTTTGATCAGTCCACAATAGCACTAAGTCATCATCAATCACATCGTCTTCCGCATGTTCAGCGTGGACCCTAAATCTTCGGATAACAGCTCCCAAAGGTTTGCCTGTTTGACGCACAACAATGGGCCTATGGCTATAATGATATGGGTTAGCTCGCTCTTTATCGTACAAAACATCCCGTAAAAATTCGTCAGCGTCCAATACTAATTTGGGTTCATTTTTAGGGTTAGTGATCACAACCCATTTTTTTCCCGATTCATGGATTCTTTGCAAAAACTTGTCATTCGACTCCTCTTGATATTTGGGAAAGATGGGCAGCCCCTTAGATTCGGGCAAACTTATAATACTCGCCTCGTCCAAAATTTCACCCTCATCTTCTAAATGAATATCGTCTAGCTCCAAGAAGTTAACAGCTCCCTGACTCTCAGCTTTATCCACATCCGATTTATCAGAATCCGCATGTTTCTTCAAAAGAATAGCAAATTCCTTTTCTGTAAAAAAGTGCATACCCTCTTTGCCTAACCAATGATCCAGAACCAAAGCCGTTGGCTTGGCTACCACAAATAATATCCATTGATACAACCGCACAATAGGAACTAAATAAGCGCCCATTTTTAATGCATGCCTGGAGAAATACGCTTGGGGCATAATTTCTCCAAAACAAGTAATTCCGATTGTTGAGAATAAAAAAGCACCGGCACCCGCCAATACTGAGTTGGTCAATAATGTTAGGATGACATTCACGCTAACATTGCCCCATAACAATGTGGCTAATAGGAAATTAGCGTCTTTTCTCAAGCGTAGAACTTTGATGGCGTCTTTATTCCTAGCATGCGCCTGTACCTCTAATCGCAAACGACTCAAACCAAATAAGCCAATCGTCAATCCAGAAAACACGGCTGAATGCACTAAACAAACCACAATTCCAACCCAAATTAAAACTATTTGATACATGTATCCCCCTAATATCTGTAATATCTGTATTGTACATCAATTAAACCCGCATACTTAATTAGTTGAGATGAGCGGTGCATCGTAGTTCGTGCTCAGCTATGTTAGGATGTCGCTATGCAAAAACAATTGCTCCGACTCAATCCGCTGATCCTCTTGCCAATTGTTCTAGTCGCATTATCTTTATTTGGCTTCGGCACCTCCTTAACGTCTAGATTACTCGCAGCTAATTTTCACTACCCCTACAACTACACTGAAGGCATTATTGTTGCAGCTTTTTTAAATACTGATATTTATCCGTGGATGTATGGAGATTGGAATCAGTCACCTTTTATCATCATGCCGTATAACCCTTTATTTCCATATGCGGCGCATTGGCTAAGCCAATTTTCGGACAATGCTTATTTGGGCGGAAGAGTATTGGCTTGGGTGTGTGCGCTGGCTAGTTATATCGTCATATTTTTAAACTTACGTAAGTGCTCTGTCAAAAAAAATGCAGCTATGTGGTGGGCAGTGTTTCCTTGTGCTTTGCCAATTATTTCAAAAAACGTTGCGGTCATGCTCCCAGACTACAGTGCGCTATTATTCACCCTCCTTGGCCTATACTGCTTCTTACCTACACAAACACAAATCAAGCCACACCACAAACGTTGGTGGATTGGCATTATCGCCTTCACAATCGCTTTTTTCTTTAAACAAAATTTTGTTTGGGGCTTATGCGCTGTAGGTTTACATTTATTACTAAACAAACGCTTCAAAGATACTTTAGTCTATTCCGCTGTTACATTATGCTTTTTGTTAATACCCATGGCCATATTACAAATATTAACTGATGGACAATATTGGCTACATGCTACATTCTCTCCGGCAACAGTGAAGATGTGGCGATTGCATAACTTCCTACAATATTGGTTATTTTTTTTGAAGGACGGTCTATGGATAGCTCCGATTGCCTTTATTGGTATGTGCTTAGCGCTATATCGTTCCTGGCGCCATCCCATCGCTCTATACATGCTACTCAGCCTCTTAAGCTCCGTGTTTCTGGGTAAGATAGGTGCAGGAGATAATTATTTTATCGAAATCACAGCGGCTATATGCATGGCCTCGGCTTGGGGCTGGAGCTTATTTCGGAATAACAAAATAATCCTATTAATGTGGATTGCTTTAATTCCCTTTACTTGGCTCGCCTTTCAAAAAAGCATACCTGAATTCCGCAGCATTCCCACAATACACTCAAGCGTTGCTAATTCAGAATTACCCTGGGATGAACTGGGGGCTTTGATCAAAAAAGGGGATCGCGACATAATAATCGAAAACCCTGGGCTACTGGTCTCCTACGGTAAGCGTGTAGTTTATGAACCATTTGAATTTAGGCAATTAGCAGCACAGGGTAAGTTTGATGAAAGTTTGGTCATCGAAAAAATAAAGGCGCATGATTACACCTTTATTGTTCTGACAACATCGACTTATATAAGCCCTTATACATCGCGCTTTTCGAGTCGTTTCTTAAAGACAGTTAGAGCACAATACAAAGTATTGGGCTCAAAAGACGGGCAAGTTGCTTTGATCCCTAAATAGACCAAAATAATAAATTAATTTATTATTAAATCAACAACTCAATATTAAGTGGAGCGTATCAAATCCGATAGGATCAAGCACCATGTGCACCCCAATAAAGCCATCCATAAATACATAATGCTACTTAAACGTTCTGCCCCTTGGCCCACTTTAGCCTCAGCTACTTTTGCTTGCTCATAATTCTTCATGTTCTCTTCCAATTCAAAAAAGCATTCATCATCATTTAGTGGTTGATTAGACTAAATCGCAATTACACACTGTGTCTAAGTAAAGGTGCTCTCCCGGTTTAACAAGTCTCACATGAGTCTCGGACTGATCAAAATAAGCGTAACTAAACAAAAATACTGTCTGTAATATAATACTATACATTAGCTTCTTAAATTAATCAATAGCAATCAATTATTATACTTAATATGTTTTGCCCTATTGGTGATAACCGCACAACTGGACATCGGGTCTATAATACAATCATGTTATTTGCCAAAAGAGCTCAATGGAATAATGATACCAACCCCCTCATGAAGGCTAAGGCCGATCAAGAGCGGCTAGGCAAAGCCTACATTGATATGGCGAATACAAACCCCACGCAATGCGATTTTGAATTCTTACACAATAAGTCATATGGTCTTTTAGGCACAAATCGGTGTGCGGAGTACGCAGCATCGGCTAAAGGCACTATTGAAGCGCGTGAAGCAATTAGCCATTATTATGCTTCTCTGAATCAAAAGATTAATCCGGAGGACATTATCCTAACCTCAGGCACAAGTGAGGCTTATACGTATTTATTTAAATTATTTTGTAATCCAAACGACGCAATACTCGCCCCCACCCCAAGCTACCCACTATTAGATTATTTGGCCGATGTGAATGATATTCAAATTAAGAATTATGCCTTAGAGCACATTGAAGGCGCTTGGACGCTACCAACAATAACGCCCGAAGAATTTAAGGGCGCCAAAGCCTGCATTGTCATACAGCCAGGGAATCCTACGGGTCACATTATGCGCCCAAAAGATTTAGCTTTTATAGAATCACAATGTGCAGCGGCACAATGCGCCTTAATTATTGACGAGGTTTTTCAGCCCTATACGGCTAATGGAATTCGTATGCCGCAACCTGAATCCAAAGCCCTATCCTTCAAACTAAATGGAATCTCCAAACTATTAGCTTTGCCTCAAATGAAATTGTCGTGGATTATCGTTGATGGCCCAACTCATCTAAAAGCACAAGCCATAGAAAAATTAGAAGTCATTGCCGATACTTACTTATCGGTTAGTGGGCCCATACAGGCCAATCTCTCCGCTTGGCTCAAGCAACGTGATATTATTCATCAAGAAATCAATCTCCGGCTAAAAAATAACCACGCAACCCTCGAAAAAATACTTCAAAATTCTCCCCTCTGCTCACAACCGCGTACAGGTGGATGGCAAAGCATTATCGAATTACCCCAAGATTGGTCGGACGAAGACAGCGCCATTGACTTGCTCAAAGACAAAGGTGTCTTTTTGCACCCAGGTTATTTATATGATCTTAATCATCGGCCATATTGGGTAGTGAGCTTATTATTGCCTGAGGCTCAATTTTGTCATGCATTGAATGAAATGCTTAATTTTAGCTATTTAAAGACTAACAAACATCAAGCACACAACTAAACAAAACTCGTGATATAATTACCATCCTATGAAGCCAAAAAATACTTTGAACACCATCTGGAAATTCACCGATAATAACGGTTCATTCAGCCTGGATCACCCAGGTCAATTCAGCCGTTTATATTTCCCTCTGGCCAATGAAGCCGGCATGCTATCGAATATCACCCCCAAATTAAAGGGCTCCATTCAAACAGGCCAAGACGCATTTTTAACATTACCTATATCTGCTGAAGATTTGCATAATTCCAAATCAAGTCGTAATTTTTGGGTGAGCGTGGACAAAAAGCATATTTGGTCAGCCACTGGAGTAGCTAAGAATAAGGACACTTATAAAGAAAAAGTCACCGTGAATGCTGGCCTTTTATGGCATCAATTAATACGTGACAACAAAACACTGGGACTTAAGTCCAAAATCACTAATTTCATTCCCTCTTCTGGCCAAAGCATAGAAGTCATGTTGGTAGAATTAACCAATACAAGCAAAAAACAAATTTCTATTGAAGCATGTGCAGCCACTCCCCTTTATGCTCGATCAGCCGACAACTTGCGTGACCATCGTCATGTCACATCTCTTTTGCATCGCATTGACTTAAAAAAACATGGCATCATCGTGACACCTACAATGACTTTTGATGAAAGAGGTCACCACCTCAACAAATTAACCTATGCCATTTTGGGTTTTGAAGGCAAGGGTCGAGCTCCCGAAAGATTCTATCCGACGGTTGAGAGCTTTATCGGTGAAGGTGGTAGCTTTGAAATACCCAAGGCTTTATTCGAGAATCATACAGCCAAAACCACTGACAGCAAAGCGCTTCAAGGCAAAGAAGCTATGGGCGCCTTCAAATACCGTAAAAAGACATTAAAACCAGGTCAATCCACCTCATATATTATCGTTATGGGCATCACGGATGATAGGGCTAATTTGGAACGCTGGAAATCTCGCTTTGGCACCACTGAAAAAGTAACTGCCTCGCTTAATATCACCAAACAATATTGGATCCAAAAATCAGGCCAAACAGCTTTCGAAACCAAAGACCACAACTTTGATAATTGGTTGAACTGGGTAGGCATGCAACCCACTTTTAGAAAATTATTTGGCAATTCATTTTTGCCTGAATTTGACTATGGTCGTGGTGGACGTGGTTGGAGAGATTTGTGGCAAGATTGTTTAGCGCTAATCTTAACTGATCTTAAAAAAACTCAAAGCATGATTTTGCATAATTTTGCGGGCATACGCATAGATGGTTCTAATGCCACAATCATTGCCACAAGTGGTTATGAATTCATAGCTGATCGTAATCAAATATCCCGCGTCTGGATGGATCATGGTGTTTGGCCCTTAATCACTACCGAATTATATATTCACGAAACCGGTGACATTGCTTATTTATTAAAGAAAGCACCTTACTTTAGAGACACGCAACTATCACGCGGTAGCTCTAAAGATATGGCTTGGAGCGAAGGTTATGGAACTAAGCTCAAGGTGACTTCAGGTCGAGTCTATCAAGGCACTTTAATCGAGCATATTCTCGTACAGCACTTAGTTCAATTCTTTAATGTGGGTCAGCACAACCATATTCGCCTAGAAGATGCTGATTGGAATGATGGCATGGATATGGCAAGCCTCAAGGGCGAAAGTGTTGCTTTCACAGCCTTTTATGCCGGTAATTTATTACGCATAGCTGAATTGCTTGAATACTTAGCCACAAGTAAAAAAATACAAACTATTAAATTAGCCCAAGAATTGACTATTCTTCTGGATAGCAAAGGCAAAGAGTCTTCTAATTACAACTCTCTTAGCTATAAAGACAAAGTACTCAATAAGTACTTCAAGGCTGTCCAACCCAGGCTATCTGGCAAGACCGTCAGCCTCAAAATAGACCAAATCACCAAAGACTTAAGACTCAAGTCCTTAGCATTAACGCGTAATATTCAAACCAAAGAATGGATTAAAACCAAGTCCGGTTACCAATTCTATAATGGTTATTACGACAATCAAGGCCGACGTGTTGAGGGCGATCATCGTCTCGGCGTACGCATGACTCTAACAGGTCAAGTCTTTGCCATAATGAATGGCATAGCCAAACAAGACCAAATCCCCCACATTCTCAAGTCTGTTAAACACTTTTTACAAGACAAAACTCATGGTGGTCTTAGGCTCAATACTGACTTCAAAGAAATTCAACCTGATTTAGGTCGCGCATTCTCTTTTGCCTATGGCGAAAAAGAAAATGGCGCATTCTTTAATCATATGCAAGTCATGATGGCTAACGCCCTATACAAAAGAGGCTGTGCTAAAGAAGGTTATGATATTTTAGAAAATATTTATCAAATGAGCGTGAATACATCCGCAAGTAAAATATACCCAGGCCTACCTGAATACTTCAATTCAGAAGGCCGTGGCATGTATCACTTTTTAACCGGATCAGCCTCTTGGTATTTCATGACTTTATTAACCGAAAGTTTTGGCATTAAAGGCCATTATGGCAATTTATTAATAGCGCCCAAGTTTGATGCTAGGCAATTCAATAGCTCCCCCATTATTCATGTTGCGGCCGCATTCGCTCAACGTCGTTTACGCTTTAGCTTTAATAATCCAGATCGATTGTCCTATGGCAAATATATCATTGCTGATATCCAATTGAATGGCAAGTCTATCAAAGCCGGCGAAAAACGTGCCGACTGGATACTTATTCCACGCCAAAAAATTGAAAAACTGACTACTGCTCGCGAGCATCATATAGAAATCACTCTAGAGAAAAAACGAATCTCCAAAGAACCAATTGTGTCCATATCCCCCGTCTTCATGAATAATATACGCAAAAAGAATCTCGCCAAAAAAGATAAAAACACGTTTAAGGAAAAGTCCCTAAGCGCCCTGCCCGACCTCGCCCAATTCGAATTCCGCCACCTGTAAACAAAAGTCTAGCAGGACAACCTCATACATATTTGCTTGGTGAACTGCAATTTTGTAACTTATTTTGTATTTCGCACCGCTATTGAGAAATGATGAACATTAAATTCTGACTACAGCATCATTTCTCGCTGCGGTTTGCTGCAAATACAAAATGCGTCAAAATAGCCAAATTCTCCAAACAAATATGTATGAGGTTGTCTAACAGTATGATTTGTATACGAGTTCTGGACACACCTCGATAGAGCACCTATAATCAGAGGTCTGACGAAACGCTAAGACCCTTAAACCATTAGCCTATTCAAACTTTTAGAGATAGGATGCGATTTACAAGTAGTGGTTAGTCGACGAATAAGGAGTTATGAGGACTGTCTACTTTTGCGTGTCTGAAAAGACTAGCAAAAATAGCAATGTCACCCTGAAGCTCGCGTAGCAAGTGTTGGTGAGGCCCTTGTAGATCCCCCAGAATGTTTTTAAACTCAATTCAATCATCCTATTAGAAAGCCTTATTACCTCGGCCGTTCACATGCATGCACACCTATGGTCGTGCGTTCACCGTAGCCGGTTCCATGGCTTTTCAGAATGACATTTTAGAATTAATTGGTTTCAGCGACACAGAATTATATATTCTCAGCAAAGTTTCCCAAGGCGGCAGACGCCACTAGTTGATTAGT
>JBLINS010000039.1:0-20396 GCA_047639455.1 Candidatus Omnitrophota bacterium | reverse complement strand
TTGCGAGAGGCGGCTGAAATTAAGCCTGAATTTATTAAATTCGACAGGTCTTGTATTGACGGCGTCCATAAATCTGAGGTCAAACAGCACATACTCGCATCACTCAAACTTTTTGCCGAAAGCATTGGTTCAAGCACTATAGCCGAAGGCATAGAAGAGGTGGAGGACTGGGAATACCTCAAAGCCATCGACATGCACTATGCCCAAGGCTTCCTCATAGCCCGACCAACCCCAACCCCTCCCGCCGAAATCACCTACACAATAAAAAAATAAAATAGTGCCCGAAGAGGTGCTAGCTTGAGATTAGTGCATTTTAATCATTAAACGTACATGTTGAGCACCGCGGAGTCACAGCTGCGCAAAGAATCCAGCATATGTTATACTTCTTGGGCTAAATCTTATATTGGACGGTTGCGGGTAGTGATACTCGAGGAAAGTCCGGGCTTTGTGAGGCAGCGTAGCGGGTAATGCCCGTCATTTTTAATTGATTTTCGGATTGATTAAAGGTCGGATTAGAGCCACAGAGACGAGTCTCTTCCTTCACGCGAAGAGGGTGAAACGCGGTAATCTCTACGTGAAGCAAGACCAAGTAAGGGGATGAATGCTTCTTGCAAGCATACAATTGCCTCAATTGTTAGAATTCCCGGGTGGGTTGCTAGAATTTGTCAGTAATGGCAAATCCAGATGGATAACCGTCATCGCATGCTTGCATGCGAGACAGAACCCGGCTTATAGATATAAGGTTTGGCACTTATTAACGGCCTAAGGACTTTGTTCTTAGGCCGTTTTTTTAGTAATAAAAATTGTAATAAATACTTAATATTTACTGTACTTTAATATAATCGCATTATATAATATTAAGTATGATAGTAAATGATGTTCGTGCCGCTCCTAGTTTGACGAGCGGAGCTATATTTGCTGGGAGTGATAGAAACATTCCAGCCTGGCTTGCTCTGCTTATGACTGCATTTTGTGTATTTTATATGTGGACGGGCTATGAGGCTTATATTAATTATTCATGGCAAGGTATGTCACTCGGGTTCTATGCTCAGACCTTATGGAATTTGGGGGAGGGTATTAATTTTTCTAGTCTAGCCAATCAGGCCATTTTGCCTTTGAATGAATCTCTAGTCTCTGCTCCACTTGCGTTAATTTATAAGTTACTGCCTAGCCCATTCATTTTATTCATTCTTGAAATTACCGCGCTAACGCTTGGTTGCGGATTAATATATAAGATCACATCCGTATTCACAAATCGGACATTTGCTTTTGTTTCAGCCGCAACGTATGCTTTATTGCCAGTCATAGCATCTGTAGCTTCATTGCGCTTCTTTCCTATGCTTTTAGCTATACCGATATTGGGTTGGCAAATTTTGGCTTTTGAAAAAGCCAAAGCCAAATCTTTTTTGATTTGGGGTTTATTAGTTCTTTGCATTGAGCCTTTATTGGGCTGTCTTGCGCTGTGTTTTTTTATTGCAAGTTTGTTTCGCAAAAAATATTATGCAATTAAAGGAATGGCTTTGGGGCTGGCGGCGTTTGGTTTTGCATGCGGTCTGTATAAACTAAAATACATGTATATCAAACCTCATATTGTGATTTGGATATTGAGCGCAACTCCCATTATTTTTTGGGGGTTGGGTCTTTTGCACAAAAAAATTCGCGGCAATGCAAAACAGTCGAGACCGCGACATTATGTGATTTCGGTAGTTGCCTTATTATTGTTTTATAGTCTCAATATGAGCTTAAATGCCTTTGCCTTCGAGTACAGCGCTGCGAGCGCTACATTGCCTATTCGTAAAAGTGCTGTGAGTTGGTTGATGCGGCAAATACCAGAGGCAGCACCTTTGGTTACAACTAATGTATTCTTACCTCGATTAGCTAACCGTAAAGAACTTTATTTGGTGGGCGATGAGGAAACTATATATAAAGAAGCTTTGCAAGGTGATGATGACCAACTTAATCACTATGCTTTATTGGATTTGAGTGATTATTTGATATCTGATAAAAATTCATCCACTAAGGAACATCGCTTAATGGCTGAACAAATACAGGCTTTATTTGAAGCGAAATGGTATCCCATTGAGAATGTTGGTAGTATAGTTTTATTCAGTTCCGAGAGAGATGAGGCCGCTATTCTTTATAAGCCTGTAGATGTTAGGGAAGATGAGCCGTATCTATATTTGAATGCGGTTGCGTCTGATGATTTGAGTCTTGTGGGGCTAACAATGGAGCCCGATGAAGCAAACAAAGATATTGTTAGATTCATGTTTTATTGGCAAAAAATTAAGGAAAGCCAAAGTAGCTACGGGATGTTTTTTAATATTATGTCTGAAGATGGTGAGGTGGTGCATACAATTAAAAAGCCCTTATGCTATCAGCTTTACCCATTTGAAAAATGGGAATTAGGCGCCTTAATTAAGGAGCAATATGCCTTTGTTGTGCCCGAAGAGCTACTGAATTCATCTTATGAAGTTCATTTGGGCGTGTATAATTTGGTCAGCAATCGTTTGGAACGATTGCAATCCCCAGTGCGTCAAGCTATTGACCAGTGGGGTCTAGCGAGGTTAATAGCTCTTGATGCGATATAAAACGGATAAGCAGTATAGACAAGCTTTGAAGAAATTAAATATTTTGGTGGCGGCATTTTTATTTATTTCTATTGCGCTGGCGACTTCGTCGCATGCTGATTTGTTGGTGCTCAATTCTGGGGAAGAGATGCGCGGATTGATCGTGGAAGAATATGAGGATGCGGTGCTTGTTTCGACGGTGGACGGTGAGTTGCTCATTACACGCTCGGATATAAGTAAAATCGATTATGATGATCCGGCTTATTCTATGCTAAGTTTGGGTAGGAGCTATGAGAGTGAAAAAAAATATGGTTTGGCATTGTCTTATTACGAAAAAGCGTATAAGGCTAACCCTGAACTAATTGAGGCAAAAAAAGCTGCGGTTGGCATACGCGGCCGATTTTGGTCCGACTTTGCTGAGGGCCCATTAAGTGAAGTTGCAAAACAACAAGAGGTGCGTGATGCTTATAGAGCCAATAAAGATCTTGATGACGCCACGTTAATTAAGTCCAAGTCAGTAGCCAAAATACTTTGGACACGTATGGGAGTGGCTTTGGCTGAAGATACTGATTGGATACAAATAGGCCTTGTTAAAATTGGTAGTTTGGCCCGTAAGCGTGGCTTGATGAAGGGGGATTCACTAATCGCCATTGATGGTAAGCCATTACGCAATTTAAATGGTGATGTAGTGACTAAAGCCTTATTGGAACCGCGTTATTCCAGCATGACACTAGATGTCACCCGCAAAATTATTTTGGATAAGTTAAAAAGTCGCAAATTAAAGGCTCTAGGTATTAAATTAAAACAAAACTATACAGGGATTACAATCACTCGCATTATGCCGGATTCAATATTTGATAACATCGGAATTAAAAAGAATGATATGATTGTTGAAGTCGCTGGTAAATCCACACGTTATTTGAGTTTGAGGAAAGTTATTAAAATAATAAAGGATAAGGGAAATGATCCATTGTCATTAGTGATTAAGCGATCATTGCAACTACCTAGAAAATAATATGGCCAAGAGCAAATATCAGAGAAGTCAATACATTGTCGACAAGCGCATCCAGTATCGTTTTGCTGGATTCGTGATGTTATTTGCAACCGGAGCAGCTGTTTTAGTTGGCAGCGTCATTTTTTTTACAACATTGTTTTTCTTAGGTGATAAGTTAGCAGCAGTATATCCCGCAGGTCGTTTGCAGCCAATTGTGCGCTCAGCCTATTCTGCTTTTTTTGTGAATATCATAATCGCTATGCCAATTATATTCTTCGTTTCAATACGTTTTTCTCATAAAATTGTTGGACCTTTGCCCAAAATATACCGTTATCTAAAAAGCATTGGTAGCGGCACTTATCCAGGGCGCCTCACACTAAGAACGGGTGATGAATTAACAGATTTGGCCGAAGCAGTCAATGCAATGGCAGAAGACCTTAAAGCGCGTGGTTCTATAGACGATATTTCTAAGTAATACCCATTTTTACCCACCAAAATCCTCCAAATCCCGCATTGCCAAGTAAAACAATAAACTAATCTAAGTAAGTCCGTAACTAGCTAAAAACAGTGGGCTTACGATTTCACTATAACCTTAATAAATTACTTCACCATTAAGCATAAATTAACATTAATAATTGTTGACATGCAATACCATACTTACTATAATGTGGTTGTAAGTAGAGAAAAGTGGAGAGAAGTGGTGAGATTATGTTTTATGGCGAATACAAACATCATATAGATAAAAAGGGACGCATCATTATTCCGTCCAAATTACGTGAAGTGGCCAAGGAGAATTATGTAGAAAACTTCTTTGTGACACGCGGTTTGGATAAATGCCTTTTTTTATTCACTCAAGATGAATGGCGCATTCAAGAAAGCCGCCTTAAGTCGCTCTCATTTACCCGCAGTGAATTTCGTCAATTCAATCGCTTATTTTTCTCAGGCGCTTGCCAGGTTTCTTGTGATGCCCAGGGAAGAGTGCTCATTCCAAATTATTTAACTGAATACGCCGGTATTGATAAAGGTGTCGTGATGATTGGTGTGTCGAATCGCATAGAGCTTTGGAGTCAGAATTTGTGGGAAGAATTTTATTCTAAGTCGATGGGCAGCTATGAAGACATAGCCGAAAAACTGATGGATGAAGGCAAAGGGGTGACGTTATGAGCAATGACCATATAGAAGACGCAATTCAAAATGAAGATCTGAATTCTAACGAACTTAACGAACTTAACGAACTTGATGGAACACCTAATGGAGTTATTCTAGAAAGAATAAAGAGACAAACAGGGTTGCCACATAGATACCCCGATGCTTTGTCACACTTTTTTATGACTCATCATATTCGAGGTAGCCACAGCGCAATCTAATGAGTCAATTACATACTAGCGTTCTATTAAATGAAGTTATTGATGCACTTGGCATAAGGCCTGGCATGACTATTGTTGATTGCACTTCCGGATACGGAGGTCATCTCGGCGCGATGGCTGAATGTTTACAGGGTGACGGTTCGATTCTGGCCATTGATCGGGATGGTGATGCACTTGAACACTGTCAAGAGCATACTAATTATGAAGGTATTAATATGCATTGGGAAAGGGAGAATTATAGTCAAATACTGTCTTTGTGCGCGAAAAATGGCATTAAGAAAATTGACTGCTTATTAGTGGACTGTGGATTGTCCTCTCCTCAATTAGACAATACTGAGAGAGGTTTTTCATTCAGATTCGAAGCTCCCTTAGATATGCGTATGGATCAAAGGCAAGAATTTATGGTGCGTGATTATTTGCAAAATGTAAATCAAGCTGATTTGGAGACTTGCATTCGTGAATTGGGCGAAGAACGTTTTGCTGGCCGAATTGCCCGGTGCATAAAAGAAGCTATTGATTTGCGGGTGATTCAAAATTCTAAAGATTTGTCAGACGTTATATTCAATGCTGTTCCATCCAATTATAAGCACGGCCGCATTCATCCATCCACGAGAACGTTTCAGGCCTTAAGAATAAAGGTCAATGCTGAATTGGAGAGTTTGCAAGAATTATTGAATGATGCGTCCACTTTGATGGGTGATGATTCTCGCATGGCGGCCATATCTTTTCATTCATTAGAAGACCGTATCTTAAAGAATACTTTTTTAGATTTTCAGCGCGCTGATCTTGGTAAGAGGATTACGCGTAAACCAATTCGACCTAGTGAAGAAGAAATCCTAGCCAATAAGCGCTCACGTAGCGCTAAATTAAGGGTTTTTGAATTTCACTCAAAAACAAAGTAATGGAATAAAATGCTATGTTAAAACGTTATTTAATCGCTATAAGTTTATTAGCATGTGTCGGCATTGTAGCCGTCTATGGAGAAGTCGAGGCTTATAAGGTTGGAGATGATATACGCTATTTGAATTTAGAAAAAAGAGAAATGACTTTGAAGATTAAGGCAGCTGAATATAAATTAGCTAGCCTAAGTACATTGGATCGGCTAGAGAGTAGGCTTCAAGGCCTTGATATTGTTTTGGGAAATACAAAATTTATACGTATAGCAAGAGTTGATACAACGCCGCAGCAAATTCGCTTAGCTTCAAACCCCACCAAAAATTTCTTATCCAACTTCTTAGTACGTACCGCTCAGGCTGATAATTCCAAATAGTCTAATTTAATATTTATGTCGGACGATTATTTTAGCCGTAGAGCGAAATTCCTCTTTATAGGAATTATTGCCTTCTTTATTTTTTTATCACTCCGGCTAACCTATTTGCAAACGTTTAATGCTACTAGTCTATCTGCTAAAGCAGAATCACAAGGTCGACTTATCCAAGAATTATCCCCATTCAGAGGCCGTATTCTAGATCGCAATGGAGAAGAGCTTGCCGTTGACGTGCAATTATATTCATTAGCCGCTAATCCGCGAAGAACAAAAAATCCCGAATATTTGGCTCAAGAGTTGTCTAGATTGCTTAACTTGCCAATTGAATTTGTGCGTGGTCGACTGTTGCGAGATAAAGAATTTGTTTGGATTAAACGTCAATTAAGCTCAGAGGAAACAGAAGAGATTCAGAGTATGGATTTTGATGAATTGATATTGAGGCCGGAGTGGAAACGCGTTTATCCGAATGGTGAATTGGCGTCTCAAGTCATTGGCTTTGCCAATATTGATAATGTGGGCCTGGAGGGCATTGAAGCACGCTATGAATCTTATTTAAAGGGTGTGGCGGGCTACAAATCTAGTATTAAGGATGTTAGGCGAAGAGAAGTTGTTTCGCGGCAAAGAGTATTGGTGATGCCGACAGATGGCTTTGATATTCAATTGACACTTGATTCGGTCTTGCAACATGCAGCTGATAAATTACTCGCTCAGGCTTGTAAAAAATATAGAGCTTTGGGTGGATCATTAATCGTGATGGACGCCGTGAATGGTGATGTATTGGCTTTGTCCAATAGCCCTAGGACCAATTTGAATGAGCCTAGAGGTAGCGATGCTTCAAAACGGCGGAATCGAGCTATCACTGATATGTTTGAACCGGGATCCATATTTAAATTGATCACTATGAGTGCCGCTTTAGCCGAAAAAGTTGTTAAGCAGAATGATATTGTTTTTTGTGAAAATGGGCAATGGCGTACCGGTGGGAGATTATTGCATGACGCGCATCCTTATGGAGATTTGAGCGTGATCGATGTGCTGGTTAAATCAAGTAATATTGGCACGGCCAAAATTGCTAAGAAAATTGGCAAGGAGAAGCTATATGCTATGATCAAGCGTTTTGGCTTTGGTAATAGAACAGGCATCGATTTGCCTGGAGAAATAAACGGCTTAATAACTCATCCTAAGAATTGGTCGGCCACATCGATCTCATCCGTCCCCATGGGTCAAGAAGTTGGGGTGACGGCCATTCAAATGGTATCAGCCGTTAGCGCCATAGTGAATGGTGGATTACTGCCTAAACCACGCATTGTTGCGCATATCGGCCCGCGTGACGGCGAGGCGGTTAAGACGTTTAGCCCAGAAATCCAAAGACGCGTTATTTCTGAAGAAGTGTCCGAAATAGTTAAAAATATGATGGTTCAGGTAGTGCAACGAGGTACAGGCAGACGTGCTCGAGTAGAGGGCGAATTGGTCGGTGGTAAGACGGGAACAGCTCAAAAAATAGACGAAAATGGAGCCTATTCACATTCTAGTTTTATTAGCTCGTTTGCCGGTTTTATAGAGCGTGATGGCCGTATCTTTGCTATTCTAGCTACTATAGATGATCCCAAACCACAGTATTACGGTGGCACTGTAGCAGCTCCCATTGTTGGCGCTATGGCCAAAGTCATTGCCAATTATTTATTTTAGGTTGTTTATATTATTATGAAATTATTCCATTTATTAAAAACATTAGCTGAGCCATATTGCGAAGATTCGACTAGCGACTGTGATATTCAGCAAGTCACGAGTGATTCACGTCTATGTAATAAAGAGTCTATATTTGTAGCTATTAAAGGCCAAGTTTTTGATGGGCATGATTATTTGATTCAAGCTGCTGACCTAGGATGTCCCCTGGCGATTGTTGAGAAAATCAATCCTGATTTGAGTCATTTGGTCCAAATTAAAGTTATGTCTAGCCGCAAATCAATGGCTGATTTGAATGGCCAGTTATACTCAAAGGCTATTAAAAAACTCAAGCTAATTGCTGTGACCGGCACTAATGGTAAGACAACTTGCGTCCACCTAATCAGGCATTTTTTAGCCCAATCATACGAAGTAGGCATTATGGGTACATTGGAATATAGGTATAAGGACTTAAGCGTCGAGGCTTCATTGACTACTCCGAGCCCAGAAATTCTCTACGCAACTTTAAATCAATGGGGTTTGGCTGGGTGTCAAATCGTTGTCATGGAAGCATCTTCACATGCATTAGAACAATACAGATTAAGTGGACTCAAATTCGACACAGTCTTATTCACCAACCTAACGCAGGATCATTTGGATTATCACAAAGATATGAATCAATACTTTGACTCAAAAGCGCGTTTGGTCACATTACTGAAAGATGAAGGTGATTTAATCATCAACCAGGATGAATTGCGGTGGTCAAAACTAAATATATCGGATAGAAATGTGCAAACTTATGGATTTGATACCAAGTCTGATTGGACCATTAAGCATTTTGAATATGAGAATGACGCTCAAACATTCGACATAAATAATTCACAGCAAGCATATTCGATTAGAAGTCCATTATTAGGAAAGTTCAATGCATTGAACGCGATTGGCGCATTGGTCGCTGCTAGTACTTTAAAAATAAATATTGAAGACAGTATGAAGGCCTTATTAGACTTTGATGGCGTTGTTGGTCGCTTGGAAGAAGTCCCTAATGAAGCTGGTTTTAGAATATTCATTGATTATGCACATACATCAGATGCCTTATATCAGGTTCTAACTGCACTTAAGCCTTTTTCAACAGGCAAAGTTCTGTTATTATTTGGGTGTGGGGGATCTCGAGATAAGTCCAAACGACCTCGAATGGCTGAAGTGGCTGAAACACATGCCAGTTTTTGCGTCCTAACAAGTGATAATCCACGTAATGAAAAACCTGCTGCGATTATTAGAGATATTAAAAGCGGTTTTAGTAAAGATTATGATAATTTTTTAATACAAACCGATCGAAGTAAGGCTATTCGCACTATATTGCTTAGAGCAAATGCGGGTGACATCGTTTTGATTGCCGGCAAAGGGCATGAAGAATATCAAATTGTGGGTGAAGAACGTATGCCCTTTAGTGATAAAGACGAAATTCATAAAGTGCTGCAAGGACGTTAAAAAATGATTGAATATACTTATTCTCAAATTGTCAAAGCCGTCCGCGGCAAATTACTTGTGCCTACACGTAGAAGACAATTTAAAGGTAATATTTGTGTTGATTCGCGTGAGGTTGAAAAAGGCGATTTATTTGTTGCTCTAAAGGGTCCTCGTTTTGATGGGCATGATTTTATTGACGAGGCTTTTAAAAAAGGGGCTCGGATATGCATTGGAGAAACTGGTAGTCAACGCACTATACAGCGCAAAGATCCTGATATTATTTTTGTCGAAGACACGCTTGCTGCCTTGGGCCGTTTAGGCTCGTTCCACCGTAGACAAAAAAATATTCCCGTTATTATTGTTACGGGTTCATGCGGTAAGACGACGACCAAGGAGTTGATAGCCCATTTATTAAGTTCTAAGTATAAAGTTATTAAGAATAAGGGTTCTGAAAACAATGCTATTGGAGTGCCAAAAACATTATTGAATATAGAGGACCATGATATTGCCGTAGTTGAAATAGGCACAAACAAATTCGGCGAAGTTAGGCATTTGACGCGTATGGTCAATCCAACACATGCGGTCTTGACTATGATAGGTAATGCGCATTTGATGGGCTTTAGATCGATACAAGGCGTCAAGCGAGAAAAATTATCGATGATAGATGCATTGGATGATTCATCGACCGTTATTTTTAATGGAGACGATACCAACATTGTTCATCCGCGTCTAAAATTAATGAAATCCATTCGCGCAGGATTGACTAAAAAATGTGATATATATGCTGAAAAAATTGAATTAGGGCAAGACAGCGTTGAATTTCATTTGAATGGAAAGCTTGCTATCAAAGCACCATTATTAGGCCGGCATAATATACTTAATGTGACTTTAGCCGCGGCCACCGCTTTACAGTTTGGTTTCAAGAAAAATGACATAGCTAAGGCATTAATTGGATTTAAGGCGCCTCGCGGTCGATTGAGACATCAAGAAGTAGATGGCATTCATTGGATTGATGACAGCTATAATTCTAATCCATCCTCACTCAAGGCTGCTTTTGAATTATTCAAAAGCTACCCTCCAGCGGGACGCAAGATCCTTGTTCTGGGCGATATGCTCGAATTAGGTCCACGGGCCGCTGCCTTTCATCAAGAAGCCGGTAGAACCATCGCAACATATCCATTTGATTTAGTTTTAGCAGTGGGCACTTTGTCAAAGCGCTACAAAGAAGAGGCCGTATTTTATGGTTTTGATAAAGCCAAAATTGAGGTATTTCCATCGAGCACTG
The DNA here is from genome assembly GCA_047639455.1 of Candidatus Omnitrophota bacterium. Taxonomy (GTDB): domain Bacteria; phylum Omnitrophota; class Gorgyraeia; order 2-02-FULL-51-18; family JAGOUK01; genus JBLINS01. The sequence continues at coordinate 9,784 of JBLINS010000039.1, read as the reverse complement.
AAGCGGGAGAGTTTCTCAAAACCAAAATACAAAAGGGAGATACAATACTACTAAAGGGCTCGCGCGGCATGCGCATGGAGAGAATCCTCGAGTTGTGCGGCATTGAAGAATAGACCGTCATTGCGAGGCGCGCGTAGCTGCAACGCGGCAATCTGAGCCTTGGAGCTACCATAGATTGCCACGATGATTGGGTGCATGCTACGAACGGCTTTGAGTAAGTGAGGGAGGCCTTGTGGATAAAGGCCTCACAATGATAAGGTGGTTTGACATACTCCATGCGGCTAAACTAAAAAAAATCACTTGAAAAACTACTATAATAATATAAATAGTTTTTAAACATTTAGGAAAATAATTGCTTTACTCCCTTTTATACCCACTTAGAGATTATTATTTCGGTTTCAACGTATTCAAATACATTACGTTTAGAGCCGCAATGGCCAGCATGACGGCATTTGCAGTTTGCCTCATCCTGGGTCCCGTCATTATTAAATGGCTCAAAAGTAAAGACGCTTCACACAATCATTCCCGAGTGGGCTTTGGCGCAATCAGTGACAAAAGTCAGCATAAGGCCCATGTGCCGACCATGGGCGGATTATTAATTACATTGTCTATTGTTATAGCTAATTTAATATGGGCTGATTTAGGAAACCAATACTTATGGATTGCCTTAATTGGCATGATTGCTTTGGGCTTGATTGGATATCTTGATGATAGGCTTAAGTTAAATTCACGTAGTTCAAAGGGCTTGCCTGGTAATGTCAAAATACTCGGACAAACCATAATCGTTGTAGTTTTGGTTATGTATATGGCGCATTTAAATAATACATGGTCTATTATTCAAATCCCATTTTTTAAAGACTTAAGTTTGGACATAGGCTGGCTATATTTTCCGTTTGCTTGGCTAGTTATCGTGGGCGCCTCTAATGCGGTTAATTTGACCGATGGCTTGGACGGTTTGGCGATTGGATGTTCCATATTCGTGAGTCTAACTTTTGGCGTGGTAGCTTATTTAACAGGCCATATTATATTTGCAGAATATTTATACCTTCCTTATATAGCACCCTCAGGTGAATTAACCGTATTTTGCGCAAGCATTATGGGAGCCGGACTTGGGTTTTTGTGGTTTAATGCGCACCCTGCAGAAATATTCATGGGCGATACAGGCTCCTTGAGCATAGGTGGAGCCTTGGGGATAGTGGCCTTATTAATAAAAAAAGAATTTCTTCTGGCATTGGTTGGAGGCATATTCGCCGTTGAGGCTATAAGTGTTATATTGCAGGTGCTTAGTTTCAAATTAACGGGTAAACGTATTTTTTTAATGGCGCCATTACATCATCATTTTCAAATGAAAGGTATGGTGGAGTCCAAAATTGTGATCCGATTTTGGATTATTTCGATTATTTTGACCTTAGCTGGCTTAGCAACATTAAAATTAAGGTAAGGCAAATTCCACACAAACCAAAAAATCATGCCAAATTGATTCAAACGCCTGTATTAGTCCTGGGTATAGGTGAGAGCGCTTTTTGGGTCAGCGTACTTTTAAACTCATATGGATATGAAGTGCGTGTGTCTAATATCGATCCAATCCCACCGTCTATTAAAACTAAATTTAAACAATTAAATATTCTTTTTGAAGAGCGCCATTCCGAGTCCTTTATTTCAAAATGTGCGACTGTTATTCCCAGCCCCGGAATAAAGCCAAATTCTCGAGTTATGCTTTGGATTAAAAAAGCAAAATTAAATATTTGTAGCGAAATTCAAATAGCGCAATTATTTGCGCCTGGTAAATGCATATTGATTTCAGGCTCAAATGGCAAAACATCGACCGTTGTTTTATTAACAGCCATATTGAATGAAAAGGCAAAAAGCATAGCTTGTGGCAATATTGGATTGTCTCTTGCGCAATCTTTAATTAAATATCCTAAGGTTCAGACTCGTATAGTGGAAGTGAGCTCATTCCAAATGCAGTACTCGAGCTCTATGAACGCATCCGCCGGAATAGTCTTGAATATGACCCCCAACCATTTAGATTGGCATAAATCATTGGGCGAGTATTATCAAAGCAAAATGAAGGCCATGACCTTGCTGCCCAAGAGAGCCAAAGCTTTCGTCAATACGGATGAAAAGCAAGTATTGTCTAGATTGAAAGGTTTGCTGGCGAAGCCTATACGCTATGGCGTTCATTGGAAAGGTTGCGGCTATAGCATAGAAGATGATTACGTTATTAAGCGTCAAAAAGGTCAAAAAAAACGCATAGCTGATTTAAGCCTAGCCAAACCCAGGGGTGATTTTGATTATTGCAATTTATTGGCGACTGTGGCACTGGCTTCGGAGTTTGGTGCAAGCCGCAAGAATATAGAGGCGGCTTTTAGGAAACGCAAAGGTCTCAAGCATCGTTTGGAAATTGTGGCTAAATCAAAAAGTGTTGAATTTATTAATGATTCTAAGTCCACCACGACAGCAAGTACAAAGGTTGCCTTGCGCACTTTTGGTCCTGATCTGATTTTGATAGCTGGAGGCGTTGTCAAAGAAAATAGTTTTAAAAGCATTGCCGTAGACTTAAAAACGCATACTAAGCATATTGTGCTTTATGGCACTGCCGCCGCCGCTATAAAAAAACAACTTCCACGGGACTTATCTATTTTTAGCTATAAATATTTTGAGCAAGCCATGAACAAAGCTTGCGAACTATCAAATCAAAAATTCAGTGTATTGCTGTCACCCATGTGTGCAAGTTTTGATCAATTCAAATCTTATGAAGAAAGGGGGGGCGCTTTTGAACGATTGGCAAAGAAACACACGCAATCAGCCTAATAAATCGCGCGCATCCTCCAAATATCCAGCGCGGCGCTTGAGGGGCATTATATTAGGTACGGTGGCCACATTATTGATGCTGGGCGCCGTTATGGTTTTTAGCTCAAGCGCTATTCACGCTAGCGTTGATTATAATGACAGCTTATTTTATCTAAAACGACATTGTCTGTACTTATTGCTGGGTTTTGGGCTTTCTATATGGGTGATGATGCAGGACTTAAAGAAATATAGGTCCTGGGCTTTTATTTTTGCCATCATAGCTTGTGGCTTGCTTTTATATACATCCACCATGGCTTCTTCCACACATGGAGCTAGGCGCTGGATTAGTATAGGCGCTTTCAGCTTTCAAACATCCGAATTTGCCAAAGTCGTTTTTTTATTCTATTTTGCGCATTACTTATCCGGTTTGCAATTACCACTCAAGGGTTTTTCTAAGGATTTGATGCAACCAGCTATTGTATTGGCTATAGGTGCGGGGAGCATATTGCTAGGACGAGATTTTGGCTCATGCGCCGTATTGTGCATACTCTTTTTTATTTTGATTTATGTGTCTGGTCTTCCAGCTAAATACTTTTGGAGGATAGCCTTGGTGGTTATCCCCATTCTTTTACTAGCCATTTGGATGGAGCCTTATCGTCGCGCCCGCTTGATGACCTTCATGAATCCGTGGGAGGTCGCACGCGGCGGCGGGTTTCAATTAGTGCAATCATTGATTGCTATTGGTTCGGGTGGTTGGTTTGGCGTGGGATTGGGTCAATCACAACAAAAATTGCTTTATTTACCAGAAGCACATAATGACTTCATTTTTGCAATTATTTCTGAGGAATTAGGCCTTGTCGGTGCGGTAGGCGTGATTGTTTTGTATAGCAGTTTTGCATTATTTGGGTGGCTGCTAATAAAACGTTTAAAAGATAGATTTTCGCGTTTATTCTGTTTAGGTGGCATTAGTTTGATTAGCATAGAAGCCATGATTAATATTGGCGTTAATTTGGGTGTATTGCCGACTAAGGGTATTGTTTTGCCATTCATTAGCTATGGCGGATCGTCTTTAATTGCGCGCATGATATTGTTTGCCATGATATTAAATTTGTCGCGCGAGGCCGTGTCGTCTAAGCCATGATGAAGTCAATTATCATTATTGCGGGTGGTTCTGCTGGGCATGTATATCCAGCTCTAGATTTAATCAAGCAATTAAACCTACAAAAAAAATGGCGCATTATTCTTGTGACTGACGCGCGTGGCAAGGCTCTATTGCCGCATGATGCTGATTTTGAGATTTATTTGAGCCTCATGCCGCGATACCATGGTCGACGGTCCGTATTCAATCCACTATTTTGGTTTAAGTTAATTCGTGAAGCAATCACTGCTAGAGCTATGATGTATAAGCATTCGGTGATATTAAGCATGTCTTTTGGTGGTTTTTTAGCTATACCATGGATATTAATGGCTAAGCTTATTCGAGTTCAAACTTGTTTACATGAACAAAATGCCAAGCCGGGCAAGGCTAATGCTTTATTGCTTAAATGGGTTGACCATGTTTATACGGTCTTTAAAAATCCTATAATCAAAAGCAATTCCAGGCAGACTTGTGTGTGGACAGGGTTTGCTACACCAAAAAAAGCAGAACCGATAAGTGCTGAAGAAGCACGTACTTCTCTAGATCTGGATAGAGACAAAAAGACATTATTGGTATTTGGGGGCAGCCAAGGCGCACTTGCCTTAAACGAATGTATTGCTAATTTTATGCAATTATTTGGACATGAATTTGCGCATAATTGGCAATGTTTGCAATTAACCGGAATTAATAAACTAACCACTACTAATGCTGTCACAGGGATGAAGTGGGTCCGCAAGGAATATTTGGATAATATGAATTTGGCCTATTCCGCCTCTGATTTAGCAGTGACCCGCGCGGGTGCTTCAACCATTCACGAATTGGCTTATTTTGAATTACCCAGCCTTTTGGTGCCATACCCGCATGCTGGACAGCATCAAATGCATAATGCCGAGGCAGTCTCTAAGGCACCACTATTTGACGTGATTGACCAAAAAAAATTGACTGCTGAAATTATACGCAACTCAATGCTACAATTAGGGCAAGTTGGCAAAGACGGTATATCCGAATTTTCTGTAATTAAATTTGATGAGGAGTCGTCATTGATAGCGCGTGATTTAATTAAATTCATTAATCAATCTATGGAGACCCAAAATGTATAATCATTATCACTTCATAGGCATTGGTGGAATTGGCATGAGTGCCATAGCCCAAATGTTATTGCATCATTCGATTAAGGTTAGTGGATCTGATTTGAATGAGACCGCTTTAACTCAATCCATAAGGGGTTTGGGTGCAGATATATTTATCGGTCATCAAGCAGCCGCGATTCAAGGCGCTGAATGTATTGTGTATTCTACATCTATTGATGAAAAAAATATTGAATTGGTATTGGCTAAGGAATTGGGTATACCCATATTGCACCGATCTGAATTATTGGCACAATTATGCTCCAATTATTGGTCAGTTGCTATAGCTGGAACACATGGCAAGTCTACGACAACGGCTATGCTGGCAGCCATTTTTAAGACTGCTCACAGACAGCCAACCATAGTGGTTGGTGCCAAAATGGTTGATTGTGATAGTAACTTCGCTATGGGCAAGGGCGATGAAATTATATTTGAAGCGGATGAGAGCGATGAATCTTTTTTAGCCTATAAACCTAATGGCATTATCGTAACCAATATTGATTGTGATCATATGGATTATTTTAAGGATTTAAAAGCAATTGAATCGGCCTTTGATAAATTCGTGAACCAAAAGTCCGAACATGGCCATTGGGTTGGTTGTGGCGATTGCCCACAAACACTTAAATTACTCAAAAAATACCCCAATCAAGCTATATCTTATGGCTTTGGAGCGCATTGCGACTATTATATACAGGACATGCATATCACCGAGCCCGCCGGCATGAAATTTAGTTGGCTGAGTGCCGAAGGTGGGGGTGGCATTATTAGTTTGAAATTACGCGGCAGACATAATGCCTTGAATGCATTGGCCGCTATGGTTATGGCTAGAACGAGGCGCATAGATCAGGCTGCTATTATCAGGGGATTAGCATCATTTGAAGGCATACAAAGACGCTACCAAACCCTATTGAACCAAACTGAACCGCAGTGTCAGGTCATTGATGACTATGCTCATCATCCCGTTGAAGTTAAAGCAACCCTAGATATCGCACTCTCGATGAATATAAGACCCTTGCGTATTGTCTTGCAGCCACATCGTTATACACGTGTTAAGGCCTTCGCCAAAGAATTCGCCCAGAACTTACTTGTCGCTGACGAAGTCATTATCACCGATATATATTCAGCCTCCGAAAAACCGCTTCCTGGCATTAGCCCCAATAGTATTATTGATATCATGCATGCATTGGGTAATTTGAATGCTCATTATGTGCCCAAAAATGAGTTGGTTAATTACTTTGATGCGCGGGCTAATCGCAATGGTTTGATTTTATTCATGGGTGCTGGTGATATCAGTCAAATAGCCAAGCAGGTTGCCCATGTCAGCACTCAAAGAATTTCAGCATAAATTATCCCTCCACCCCAAAATAATTTACAAATGCCAAGAACCTTTGGCTAAGCACACAACCTTAAGAATAGGCGGCCCCACAACTTATTGGGTTGAGCCTGGCAATATTGATGAATTACAATTCATTATTGCCGCGACTCATGAGCTTAAGCTCGACAATCGAATCATTGGCGGGGGCAGTAACTTATTGATTTCAGAACGTGATTATGCTGGCGTGAGCATTCATTTGAGTGACGATAATTTTGGAGAAGCAGACATTAATGATGATGGCAGTATTCGTTTTGGTTCGGGCATGCGTTTGAATCAGTGTCTCAAATTCTTAATTGAGCATGGATATGCCGACTGTGAATTCCTAGCCGGCATACCCGCAAATGTAGGTGGGGCTATAGCCATGAATGCAGGTAGCGGATCGACTTCAATTAGTGATTTTGTTTGCGAAGTTGAGGTATTGAACAAATCAGGGGGAATTCAAAAATTAAAACCACAGGACATTGTTTTTTCTTATAGATCGACCGACTTATTAGATAAAGTTATCATACGCGCGACATTAAAATTCCCTAAAGGCCCTAAAGAAATAACCCGTCAAAAATTAGATGACTATGCAAATAAAAGAAAGTTAACCCAAGACTTGCAAAGACCCAGCGCTGGATGCATGTTCGCTAATCCTGAGACAGGCAATCAATCAGCCGGAGCATTAATCGAAGCCTCTGGCTTAAAAGGTAAACAAATTGGCCAAGCCCAAATATCTCCCATTCATGCCAATTTTGTGATCAATTTGGGCGGCGCCCAATTCAACGACACTCTCCAACTCATCCAATTAGCCGAACAACAAGTCCAAACCCAATTTAACATCAACCTCCGCCGCGAAATCCAAATCTGGACATAATTTGCATTCTTGGCAAAACTAGAGCTTTGTGACAAGGGTGATCTTTGTTATACTTCTACGCATGTTTCATATTCAATCCGTTTATAGTGTTAAGAGAGAAGAGCTTTCTGAGGAGGAGATTATAGAGCGTAAGCTTTTTAATGTCTTTGTCTTTAGCCTGCCCAGGTGTGGGAGTTCGATGATGACGCATATTTGTGAGCTTCTAGGCGTTAATATGATCCATACGTCTGAAGAAAAAAAACATGATTACCCGCAGTTAGGCAAAGACTACCATCCTAATGAAACGGGTTTTTATGAAGTCACGCAGAATATGATGCAAAATTATCTCAAAATTGCCGGAACGCCTTATGGCGGCTGCAAAATGATTATTCCGGTTGATAATATTCGCTTCGACTTGGTTAAGTCGCTTCCGTCCAAAGTCATTATGATGGAGCGCAACCCTGAAGAAATCAGACAATCTCAAAATGCCTTTTATTCAAGTGGAGCAGATATTGCCTATATCCGAACTGCTTTAGTTCAAGAAAAACTCAAACTCAAAAATCACAAAATTGACCACATCATTGTTAATTACCGCGATGTGATCAAAGATACCCAAGCAACAATACAAAGAGTTAAAGACTTTATTCTGAGCGATAAAGATATTAAGGCTGCGGTTGATTTTGTTAACCCTGACGCCTATCGCTTTGATGCTGACAAAATCACCGAAGGTTTATAAGCCAAGGAAAAGACAAATTGAATAAACTCATTCAAAAACAACTTAAGAAAACTCTACATATAGCATTGAGTCTTATAACTGGATTGCTTCCCTGGACTGGTTCAGCCCAAGCTAAAGGCGCTAATAATCCAAACCCAGAACCAAACCGCAGAACCAGCTCAACAAGACGAGCTAGCACCATGATCTCAACCTTCCAGAGAAGGAAGAAGCAGGTAAGTGCTGCAGCAAATAATCAAATTTCAAAAGACCAAACCCAATCCATTAAAAAAACATCTATTCAAATCCGCCAAGAAATCATCTCCAAACGCACTGAATACTCCAAAACCTTCTTCGTGGGTAAAGACAAAGAAGGTCGCAACACCTATGAATTAGAGGCTGGAATCACGCCCAAACATTATCAAGATAGTCATGGTAACTACCAAGAACTCAATATGCATTTATCCAAAGAAGGTTATGTGGACCAAAGTGTCTATGAAGCCAGTATTCTAAAAGATAATATAGGCTACCAAATCAAACATAAAGAAGACCAGGGTGGCTTTAGAATTAATATCCAAAAAATAGGTGAACACACATTAAATTATACAAAGCCTAAAATAGACAAAAACATCGCTACCTGGGAAGAAATTGTACCTAATGTGGACTTATCTATTATTTTCTACCCACATAGAGTCAGGATATGGAGAACTCTTAAGAACAATCAAGCACCCAATGACATCACCGTGGAAGTTATAGAGGATCTCACTAAAGAACCCAAAAACTTAATACTTCAAGACCGCATAGTAGGCTTTGACCACAATCAAAAACCCACACATTCAGAAAGAAAAACCTTAAAAGAACTCATCACCAAAACCAGTAAAACAACCTTGAATCACGATCTCTTCACTCAAAATATCATCAAAATAGATGAATCAACCCGAAGAAAAGAACTCATCCCCCACTTTGTTTATCCGGTTAGAATTGACGGGGATGTGGATGTTAAGATCACGGCTGGCGCTAACGATGGTAGGGCCGCCAGGACAACCGGTGGTTATTTCAGTTCAGTGAATACGAACAATGCCTCAATGACTATACAAAGCGGGGCTTTTAATACAGTCGGGTTTTATCTCTTTAATGGAATAACAATACCTCAATCAACCGTCGTCAATACAGCAAGTTTAAAAGTTTACCTAACGGGGGTAAACTTCGCACCGCTAACCTTTCGATTTCAAGGCAAAAAACTAGCCACGCCTGTTGTGCCAACCGCTGTCGCCCAAGTAATAACACCTGGTACTTTAGCTACAGCGTCAGCTAGTTTTGCTGGAATTACACCGGGAACAGGTGCCTACCAGACCTACTCTATAAAAGCCATAGTGCAAGAACTTGTGAATGCGTTTGATTATGCGAATGATAAGATGCTATTTTTTCATAACTCGCTTAGCGGTCGCGTGTTTGTGAGAGCGTATGATTTTAACGCCGCCCAATCAGCCAATCTTGTGATCAACTTCGTGGGTGGAGATAGTACAGACCCAACTATAAGCACATTATCACCAGCCGATGGAGAGACGGGCGTGGGTATAGCCTCGAACCTAGTGTTGACCTTTGATGAAGCTGTGGATGTCGAGAGTGGTAATATCACTATATATGATGCAGCAGATGATAGTGCAACGGCTACGATTGCAGTTACCGATGGGCAAGTAACTGGCACAGGAACTACTGCAATCACCGTGAACCCAACTAGTGATTTGATTGGAGGCACATCGTATTATGTGCAAGTAGCCGCTACAGGCTTTGATGATGCAGC
>JBLINS010000038.1:0-21101 GCA_047639455.1 Candidatus Omnitrophota bacterium | reverse complement strand
ATTTAAAAAACGTCTTATTTTAGGCCTTAGTCCAGCCATGGAACCGTCAGTCACAACCACCACAGGTTTACCAGTGCCAATCACTTCAGAAATCATAGAAATAGAGTCCATGGTCACAAAATGAGTTCTAGCCACAGTGAGCATGGCTTCGAATCCACCCGATGGATTAGATTCATTAACTAGAATCAAGTGCTGGTATAAACCCAACTCCCTAGATTGCCCCAAAGCTTCAATCACGACCTTGGGCGTGCGTCTTGATGTTGTTGCCACTAATTTTATGCAGCTCGCTTGTGCATGGCGCTCAAGTGTTTGTATTTTTTGAATAAACCTTTGGCTATGCCAATTTTGCGCTTTGTCTGGCCCTCCAATGAATAGGCTAATGACATTGTCCTCATCTTGCACGTGAAGTAATGCATTGATCTTTTGTTTGCCAGGGACGGATTTGACTTCAAAATTATCGACCACAGCTCCATAGGTCGGAAATATACGTTTATTTTTTTTAGTCAAATCATGTTCCGGAACAATTATCGCATCAAAAGAATTGATACTGAACTGCGGCTTTTGGACAAAAATATTCTTAGCTCCATACATATGTTTAAGAGTGATATTAATAGCTTCTGTTCCAGAACCACAAGAAATAATTATATCGGCATTAACTGTTTGTAATTCATTCCAAATCTTTGAGCTGAGGGCCCATTTTAGCAAGTGTTGAGCACACGCGCCTCCTCTAAATAAATAAACCCACATCTCAAATATTTTTTTAGCATTAGGTGATTTGAATTCAGTAGCGATTTCTTTGACGCGAGCATCGCCCAAGCCATTCGCTGAGGCTCGCAATTGTTTCCATTCATTGGCAATGCAACGACTTTGTCTAATATGCCCAATTTTTGAATCAGAAATAATGAGGCATAAACGATCAGGTGAGGACTTCCACCGACGATGTGGCCATAGCCACAAATGCGGATCGCTCATAACATGACTCTCCAAAAGTTCGGCAAATTTCTGCATGACCAATCCATCGCGATCTTCATTCATATCTGAAACGTCGCTGTCCAAAGGTTCATGCACCACCAAATCGAATTCGAATGGTTTGCGTCTAATGCAAAACGTGGGGATTATCTTGGCTCCTGTCATCCTTGCAAAATGTGCTACGCCCCGTGGAAATGATGTTTGGCGATTAAACATTTTGACATACACCCCACTTTTGCCAGCATCTTGATCGGCCAATATGCCCACAATCCCGCCAGCCTTCAAAACATGTTTAATGCGCCTCAAATTCATGCCCCTACGAATAATCTCAGCCCCATGCGCTGCGCGGATGGAATTGAGAAATGCGTCTACCAAGGGTTCTTTTTGGGGTCTAACCAGGACAGCTAAGGGTATGTCCGTCAAACAAGCATAGGCATTCGCCACTTCCCAATTACCAAAATGAGCTGTTAAGAGGACAATGCCCTTATTTTGATTCACAGCATCATCAAAATGAACTTTATTTTTCACACTAACGCGAGCCATGATTTCTGCTTTTGTCATGTATGGCAATCTTAAAGTTTCGAGTCCGGTCATGACTAAATTTTGATAACAAAGCACGATGAGCTTATTTAATTCTGCTGGAGATTTTGAGGTGCCAAATACACGGCGCAGATTTTGTAAACCGATGAATCGTCTTTTGCCGCAATGCCCCAATATCCATCCGATACCGTCTCCAAGATGAATTAAGCATGGTATTGGCCAGGGCCGAAGAGCTAATTGCACAAAACGTAATAAGCTGCTAAGCAGCACGTCGCTTAAGCGACGCTTGATAGAACGGGTGGTGCTAGACATTTTTCAACAAAACTCTCTTCATCATTCATTTTTAATTCAATTTTGAGCACAAGTATGCGGGTCGGTGTACGTTGATCTTTGCTAAGTACTCGTTTCAGTCGCTGCGCATCTTTAGCAGTCGTGATTAAAAATTTGACCTTGCACTCAAGGCATGATTTAAAAACATCTTTCACATCCGCTTTGCTAAAAGCGTGATGATCACCAAAGCGGGCTGCGTAAACAATATTGGCGCCTAAGCGAGATATGCAGTTTTCTAAAGACGTCGGGTCTTCAATGCCCGACATGACAGCAATGCGATGATTTTTTACCATTTCTAATGGCAGTGTTCTGCCCCGCCTATAGTCTACAAAACACTTGGGGCGATGATCGGCTTCAAATACAAGTGCATTTGATCCAACGTCCTTTAAGCGCCGGCGGATCATGGCGATGTTTTGTCGACCCAAAAAGGCTTGTGTCAACACAATGCACTGTGCCCGCTTAACATTCTCTACAGGCTCACGCAATGAACCTGCTGGTATCAATAATTCATTCCCGAAAGGGTTTGTTGAATTAATTGCTACGATATCCAAATCTCGAGCCATAGGCCAATGCTGAAAACCGTCATCCATCAATATGCAATCAGCACCAAATTCACCAATGGCCTTTTGCGCATTATTAAAGCGATTCTGCCCTTTTAAAACCAAGACACCTTTAAGCCTATCCTTCAATTCATGATATTCATCATCGCCAAAACCTCTAGTCAATACAGCCACTTTTTTACCCATAGAAGTGAGATTTTTAGCGACCATTATCACCATAGGGGTTTTGCCAGAACCACCCCAAGTTAAGTTTCCAATGCTAATCACATGCGCCTTAACTCGCTTTGTCTTTAAGATGCCTTTGGTGTACATGGATTGGTGCAAATTCAAACCATATCGATAAACCGCTGTAACAAACAGCAGTATTGGGGATAGAATTAATCGTACAAACATTTTTTAATTTCCTCTAAGCAAGACGAAGCAGCCCCTGAATTACTGGTAACTGTGTCTTCTGCATTTTTAGCTAATGTATCGCTACGTTGTTGATTAGATAATAAATTAATAACTTCATCAATAAAGCCGCTTGAATGCATGACTTTACATGATGCCTGATTCTCTAAAAAAACTTCTTTCATATCTTCAAAGTTGTGCATGTGCGGGCCATGCAATAAGGGCTTCCTCCATATGGCCGCTTCAGCCAAATTATGTCCACCCCATGCAACCAAACTGCCACCTATGTATATTATATCCGCAAATCCATAAATTTGATTCAAAAGTCCCCATTCGTCTAAAATGAGCACTTTTGCGTCACTAATCAAATTCAGCTCAAGCCCCTGAGTGATTTGACTATATAATACACATTTAATCTCATAACGTTGAAGCATATTACTAACGGCGCCACAGCGATGAATATGCCTAGGCGCTATTAACAATTTGGCGGTGCCTAACTCATCAGACCTGTTTATCCAGGCTTGAACAATTTGCTCCTCCTCATCATGATGTGTTGACGCGCATACCACCATCTTAGCTTTATCTTTACCTTGAGCGCTCCCACCAAATTTTTTGAGAGCTATATTCACTTGCTCGTTAATTTCGGGCTTAACCGTATCATATTTGATATTGCCAGCAACCTTAACTTTGCTAGCATCTAAACCCAGTGCCATAAAGCGGCGGGCATCATTTTGAGATTGAGCTAAGCATAAACTCAGTGGCCTGAGAACCCTCTTCATCAAGGGTTTGATTCGTGAATATTTTGACCAAGCTTTATTGGAAATTCTACCATTCACAATGATTGACTCTACACCCTTACTTTTGACCTGCATTAGTAAATTGGGCCATAGCTCTGTTTCCATAATTATAAGAAGCCTAGGCTTGATACTAATTAAGAATTTCTTAACAACCCAAGCGAAATCCAGTGGGCTATAGAATAGCTGCATAGAACCCGCCGAAGCTGATTGGGCTATTTGTCGTCCAGAAATCGTTGTGACTGTCATGATGATAGTCATATCAGAGATTTCAGCTTTAATATAGTCAATCAATTGCAAGGCTAGTCGCACCTCCCCGACACTAACGGCGTGAATCCAAATGGGGTTGCTTTCCTTTAGTGAATCAATTTTGGACTTTTTGATAAAACCAAAACGCTCACAAATAGAATTGCGCTTCTCGGCATTGAATAAGAAAAATGGTAAAGACCAAATAACATAAATGCTATAAAAAAAACTGTATAAGCTATACATCAAGCCCTCGGATGCGCCTTTTTATAGACTTGCTTTAGGCGCTCCTTACTAACGTGCGTATAAATCGATGTGGTGGATATATTCGCATGGCCCAACAATTCTTGCACAACCCTCAAATCAGCTCCCCGATTCAATAAATGCGTTGCAAATGAATGCCTTATGGCATGTGGCGATATTTTTCTATTAATGGCCATGGTGGCCATGCGTCTATCAACAACTCTCCTCACTGAGCGCGCAGTCAACCTTGAATTGGCATTGTTGCGCGAGTGGTTCAGAAAAAGGGCTTCGGGTAACTTAGTCATTTTTGCATCCTTTTTCATAGTCGCATAACTCTGAATAGAGCTTAGAGCAACTTCTCCAATAGGACATAAACGTTCTTTTCTACCCTTGCCAGTCACTCTTATCACGCCACCAATGTGATCGATGTCATTAATATTTAGACCCACAAGTTCTGACACGCGACACCCGGTCGAATAGAGAACTTCTAGAAGAGCTCCGTCGCGTGCATCCGCAAGCGTTTTGATTGGAAACTTTAACAATTTGTTCATTTCTGTCTCATTTAAAAAACTAGGTAGCTTTTTCACGACCTTGGGCCCACGAATCGCAGCGAATGGGTTCGTCTTAATCTCGTCTCTTTGAACCAGAAATTTAAAAAAAGATCTTAGGGCGGCTAGCTTGCGAGCTATTGTCCGTTTGGCATAATTTCTTGCGCTCAAGTCTGCCAAAAAACCGCGAATAGACAATTTTGTGATCACTTCTAATTTAGTTTGACCTAGAAAAGAAAAAAAATCCTCTAAATCATGAGTATAATTAATTACTGTATATTTGGAGTAATTCTTTTCTACACTTAAGAAAGTCAAAAATTTTTTTAACGCGGTTTCCATATAGTAGCCTTAATGCATGATCTGAATTACACAAAGTGATGTTGCGCACATCACATACTATTTATTCATTCTGTAGGAGTGGCTGGCTCTGCTGATACGGTTTTTGATTCGCTGGAATTTTGGTCTTTTTCAGATGGTAGTTGATTAGCTATATAATTACAATTCGGATATTTTGAACAGCCAAAAAATGGACGGCCACGACCAGACTTGGCTTTTCTAGCGACCAATAAACCCTCATTACATTGCGGGCATTTGACTTTAGTGGCTATGGATTGAGAAAATCGGCAAGTTGGAAAATCCGAGCAGCTCAAAAATTTGCCCCGTCGACCCCATTTAACCACCATGGGCTTAGAGCACAGCTCACAGATTTCATCTGTCTTTTCTTCGACACGCCGCACGGGTTCTATATTTTTATCCGCTAGCTCTAAAGCCTTAGCGAAACCGCCATAAAATTCTTTTAAAACATTAGACCAAATTTCTTTACCTTCCTCAACTTCATCAAGCTTTTCTTCCATCATGGCTGTAAAATTAACATCCATCAATTCTGGAAAATGCTTCACCAATAAATCAACCACCATACAACCTAGTTCCGATGGAACCAAAGCGCCTCCATTGCGATCCACATACGTGCGACTAACAATCGTTTGTATAATGGGAGCGTACGTTGACGGCCGGCCAATGCCCAACTCCTCCAAAGTCTTAACTAAAGAAGCGTCGGTATATCTCGGTGGCGGTTTTGTGAAATGTTGGTTTTTTTCTAATTCGACCAACGCCAATGTTTGTCCCTGTATTAGTTTTGGCAAAAACTTACCCGTATATTCATCACCCTCATCAGCTTTCATAAAACCCAAAAATTCAACAAATGTGCCAGATGCCTTAAATGCATACTCACCCGCTTTAATTTCTGCAGATGTTTGACGCATGAGGGCGGGCATCATCTGGCTGGCGACAAACTTAGTCCATATCAGCGTATAGAGCTTGAGCTGATCCGGAGTCAGTAACCGCTCCATTTCATTGGGCGTGCGTAGAACTGAGGTCGGCCGTATGGCCTCATGTGCTTCTTGTGCTAGTTTCTTTGACTTAAACTTATTCGGGACCGCTGGCAAGTATTCATGACCGTATCTTTCTGGAATATATTCTCTTACATCCTTGAGTGCTGAATCGGATACATTCGTAGAATCGGTTCGCATATACGTTATCAAGCCAACAGTTTCTCCAGCGCCCAAATCAACGCCCTCATATAAACTTTGGGCGATTGACATCGTCCGGGCGGGTCTCAACTTTAAGCGGTTGTAGGCTTCTTGCTGCAGTTTACTGGTCGTGAACGGTGCCGCAGGCTGTCTTTTCTTAATAGACGATTTAACTTTATCAACAGCATATTCTGCATTCTCCAAATCTTTGAGGATTGCATCTGACGTCTCTTTATCTTTGATCTCAATTTTTTTTCCACTCTTTTGATCAAGAGTTGCCGAGAATATTTCTTTAGTATCAGTTTTTTGAAATTTGGCATCCAATGTCCAATACTCTTGAGGATCAAATGCCTCGATGCGCCGCTCCTGATCCACAATTAATCGTAAGGCCACAGATTGAACCCTACCAGCACTTAATCCCTTAGCAATCGCTTTCCAGAGTATCGGTGACAATGAATAGCCAACAATGCGGTCCAATATCCGCCTAGCTTGCTGAGCGCCGACTTTATTCATATCCATTACTTTTGGATTAGCAAATGCGTGTCGAATTGCATCTGGTGTGATTTCTTGGAAAGTGACGCGAAACACATTCTTATCAGTGCCCAATTGATTGCCCAAATGCCAAGAAATCGCCTCGCCTTCGCGATCAGGATCACACGCCAGGTACAAATCTTTTTTATGTTTAGCTATTTTTTTTAGTTGAGTCAAAGTCTTGCGCTTGGCAACCATGACTATATATTTGGGTTCAAAATTATTTTCAACATCAACACCCATTTTGCTTTTGGGCAAATCTATAATATGCCCCATAGAAGCTACAACTGAAAAAGACTTGCCTAATATTTTTTCAATAGTTCGGCATTTTGCCGGCGACTCAACAATCACAATAGCTCCGCGTTTGACAGCAACTCTTTTCTTACGTGTCTTTTTTTTTGTCGCTTTCTTCGCAGCTTTTTTTGCCACTTTCTTAACAGCCTTTTTCTTGGCGATTGTGGGCTTTTTGGCCACAGTAGCATCATCAATGGCTTTTTTTATTTCGTCACCACCCTCTATCAACAGCCACCCCCAACAAATCGCACAATTTCAATCACATCACCCTCTTTAATTAGGGTCGTGGCATACACACTCTTAGAAATAACCTCATGATTCAGCTCAATCGCCACAGTTTGGGGATTGATTTTTTTTTCACTCAAATAAGTGACCAGTCCAAGCGTTTCTGCGGCAATATCTTCAACCTGCCCATTGATAGTTAAGCGCATTATGAGCCCAGCCTCCATATGGATCCAGGCTCCGCAATGACTGCCTTTT
Organism: Candidatus Omnitrophota bacterium; assembly: GCA_047639455.1. Lineage (GTDB taxonomy): Bacteria > Omnitrophota > Gorgyraeia > 2-02-FULL-51-18 > JAGOUK01 > JBLINS01. The sequence continues at coordinate 13,647 of JBLINS010000038.1, read as the reverse complement.
TTATCTCCAAATCAGACAATCTACCTAATATCAATCCTAAGCCCAAACCGCTCTTTTGCAATATAACATCCACGCTTGCTCTGGAATCGTTGGAGTCTAGTGCATCTAGAATTAATTGCTCGTCTTTAGAAAATTCGGGTCTCGCTTCTGGCTGCTGATTCGCATTTGATTCCCAGCCCATAATGTCATTAATTTCATGTGGCTCTGTTATGCAGTGCGCGCCTTCTTTTAATAATTTTAGCGAGCCCTGAGATTGTTTCGCCAAAGGTGCTGATGGAAAAGCCATGACTTCTTTACCTAATTCTAAGGCCAAATCCGCCGTAATTAGCGCTCCACTTTTGACGGGAGCCTCAGCCACCAAAGTCGATGAGGCGAGCGCTGCTATAATGCGGTTACGAATTGGAAAGTGAAAAGGTAGTGGCTTAACTCCGGGAGCGTACTCAGAAATCACGACACCATTAAGTGTGATTCGTTTAGCCAAACTGCAATTTTCTGATGGATAAATGCAATCTAAACCAGAAGCAATGACAGCCACAGTCTCGCCGCCCGCATCCAAACAACCTCTATGAGCAGCTGTGTCTATCCCCCTTGCGAGTCCGCTAACAACAGTGATTCCATTCTGGCCCAATTTCTTTGCAAAGTCTTGCGTGAAGTTAAACGCATTGATGCTAGGCCGACGTGTGCCAACAATAGCTGTGCTTTGGCTCAGATCTGGTATCACGCCTTGAGCGAATAATACTAATGGCGGATCATGGAGGTGGTTTAAGCTACTTGGATATTCGTTTTGATTGGGGCATATGATACTAATGCCTAAGTCTTGGCAGCGTTTTTGAACTGATTTAGCCTTATCAATTATTTCGGGGCAATTCAAATCAACGCCCGCTTTGAACCCAAATAAGTCGAGATTTGGTTGGGCTTCAAATAGCTCTTCAATCGATATTAGCTGCAATAAATCTTTTGCTCTGGCAAGACTTATGCCTGTAGTGAATAGCAACCTTAAAAAAAGGAGTTCATTATTCAATTTAAACTTTTTTGGCCTTCTTTAGCTTAACCATCAATTGCTTGATTTCGGGTAGTTTTTTGAGCTTATTTATAACGATGCCGCTATTATTGTCTAAAATAACGTGTGCACATTGCTTGTAAAATGCTTCTCGTTCGGTCATGAGCTCTTCAATGACTTTCTTTGGGTCATCAACTTCCAATAGGGGTCTTTTTTTGACTTTGGCAGTACGCTTATGAATTGTATCAGGCGTTACATTCATCCAAATCACAAAAGCGCGCTTTTTGATTAAAGATCGATTAACTTTACGACAAACAGCGCCTCCGCCTAGGGATATAATTGTTTGCGGCTTAACCAATAGATCTTTAATCACTTTGGATTCAATGGTCCTAAAATAACTCTCGCCTTTATCCTTAAATATCTTGGTTATTGTCTTCTTCTCACGACGCTCAATAATGTCATCAGACTCCAATAAACGCCAGCCTGTTAATTCAGATAATTCCTTAGCTGCATGTGATTTTCCCGAGCCCATAAAACCAATAAAAACTACTTTATCAAATCGCTTCATAGTGTATTAGAATTCCCTAGCTTGTTTTAGATATTGCTTATAATTACGCCTTGTTTCATGTAGCGAGTCGCCACCAAACTTTTCTAAAAATGTTTTTGCAAGTTCAAATGCCACCATAGATTCGCCGACAACGCCGCAGGCCGGCACGGCAGTTACGTCTGATCGTTCTATGGTACCAACTTCTTTTTTCTTCGTTTTGATATTTGTCGATTGCATGGGCTTCATGAGAGTCGCATATGGTTTGGCCACGGCTCGTAATACCAACTCACTTCCCGTTGTCATACTACCTTCAATTCCACCAGATCGATTTGTTTTACGATAAAATTCTTTTGCCTTAGACTGATAAAATATTTCGTCATGCGATCCTGACCCCGGAACATACGCATGCGCAAATCCTAAGCCGATTTCTACGCCTTTAATAGCCTGAATCGACATCAGCGCATAGCTTAGGCGTGCGTCAATTCGGGCATCGTAATGAGTGAAGCCACCTAAGCCAGGCGGTAAGCCTTTCACGCGAATTTCAAAAATACCGCCAACGGTGTCTTTGGCTTTTTTAATGGCATCAATTTTTTTGATCATCATTTTACTAGCAGCCGCGTCAGCGCACCTAACAGGGTCAGGCTCGGCGATTTTGCGAATTTGATCGAATGACATTGTATCGACGTCTGCTTTAACCCCACCAATATCGACAACATGGCTCAGAATATCTATACCAAATTCCATCAAAAATTGTCGGCAAACAGCACCCATGGCGACACGCGCTGTAGTTTCTCTAGCGCTGGCCCTTTCGAGAATATCTCTGACATCACTGCGATTATATTTGATGGCACCAGCTAAGTCAGCATGACCCGGCCTAGGCCTAAGTACCACTGGCAAATCATTTATTTTGAAGTCACGATTAACCATAACCATGGCAATTGGACTTCCTATAGTTTCGTCAAAGCGCACACCTGAAGTGATGTCGGCAACGTCTGTCTCAATCAACATCCGACCACCGCGCCCATAGCCCTTTTGGCGACGCGATAATTCAGCGTCTATGCCTTTTTGGCTTATTTTAAGGCCCGCAACCATACCCTCAAGAATAACTGTGAGGCATTTGCCGTGTGATTCGCCACTTGTCGTATATCTAAGCATAATATCTTCCTATAATGTCTGTCTGTAAGCCTAATATTGTAACACGGCCTGCAAATACCAAGAAATTAGGCTATCACCCCCAACCAGCGCGATAGCAAATCCTATAGCTAAGTAAGGCCCAAAAGCCAAGCGCTCGCTACCCGTGAATCTTTTTAAGGCCAAGCCACCAACACTTCCCAGTAAAGAACCTATAAAAAGGCATAAAAAAGCACCTTGCAAGCCTGTAAAAGCACCCACAGCACCCAAAAATTTGATATCGCCCCCGCCCATGGCTTCTTTTTTCAAAATCTTCTCAGCAGCTATGGCCAACAACCACAAGAACCCACCGCCACCAATAATGCCTAAAAACGAATCTCTCAGACCCATGAGCCAAGTTGTTTGACTATGCCAGCCCGGGTAAACGGCCGAAAAAATAAGCCCGACCACAATGCCGCCCAAAGTAAATTCATCAGGGATAATCTGGTGTTCAATATCGATTAAGGCGATCACAATTAATACGCAAAAAATAATGCTGCCCATAGCCATGTATGGAGTTAAGTCCCATATGATATATGCCGAGCTCAAAGCAATCCCGCCAGCAAACTCAGTCCACAAATACCTTGAAGAATAATGAGTCTTGCATTGACGGCAGGCGCCTTTTAAAAGCAGGTAGCTCAAAATTGGGATATTATCATACCAATGTATGGGGGCCTTACATTCAAAACAATGTGAGCCAGGCCATGCAATGGACAAATTCAAGGGCATGCGAACTATGCAAACATTTAGAAAACTACCGACTAAAAGACCTAACAGAAAAAAGGCTATGATTTCCAAGTATCAAATGCCTTCTGCATAATTTGTCTAACCTCAGCCTTGTCCGCTTCAGGAAACCATAATACATGCGCATTAACTGCCTGGCCGATGAGCATGCCAATGCCGCCGCATGCTTTGAGTTTGTGTTCGCGGGCCTTAGTAACCATTGTGGTTTCGAGAGGGCTATAAATCACATCATAATACGCGCCAATTGAATCAAGAATTTCTGGATTAATCGGCAAGGGATCATTTGGGCCCATGCCGCAAGAAGTGGCATTCACAACCAAATCTATATCTTCAACACCTTTATCTTCAATAGATAGTATGGATTGGATGTGCTTACCATCAAAATAGTTTGCCAGATATTGAGCCAAACCATCAGCTCGCTCAGGCGTGCGATTAATAATAAATAATTCATCCAGGCCTGCACCCAATAACGCAAATGCAATTGCTCTGGCAGCGCCTCCCGCGCCAATTAAAATAGCTTTTTTATCTATGGGATTTAAATCAAATTGGGTTTTGAGGTCCTCTAAAAAAGCCGCTCCATCTGTATTAAAGCCCATGGTCCTACCTTCATCAAGAACTATTGTATTCACAGCCCCAATAACTTTGTCCATGGAGCTTGGAATATTGTTCAAATAGTGGACAGACTGCTCTTTGTGCGGAATGGTTATATTGAGCCCTTGAATACCTAGAGCGCCAAAACCCTCAATCGCACTTGGTAAATCATCCGGCTTAACATTAAATGCGACATAAACCGCGTTTATCCCTCGAGCCTTAAAAACTGCATTATGCAAATGCGGCGAAAAGCTGTGCGCGATTGGATCGCCAATCACCCCAAAAACCCTTGTTTGTCCATTAATTAATGTCATAAAAAATCACCTATTAAACAGAAGCTATTTTTTGTTTGATTTCCATTGAACATATCTGATTAGCTGCATGGATATAGGCAATGACACTAGCCTCAATAACATCCGTACTAGCATGGCGACCCAAAGCCTCTTTGCCCTTGGGTGATCTAACCGTAGTAGTGACTTCGCCCAGTGCATCTTTTCCAACCGATATAGACTTAATTTTGTAGTCTAATAGTCTCAGCTTCAATTTCATAGATTTGTCCAAAGCGTTATATGCCGCGTCCACAGGACCATCGCCGCTAGATTTGGATTCAATGCTCTTTCCGTGATGCTTCAATTTGATCACGGCCATTGGAGCGGTCCCCGTCTCTGTTGTGATTTTCATAGATTCGAGTTCAAATTCTTGGACTTCTTTTTTACCAACCGTATCGATAATGGCCCGTAAATCAATTTCGAATATTTCTTTTTTCTTATCGGCCAAATCTTTAAATCGTAAAAAGCAATCATCTATCTCTTTTTTATTTAATTTATAGCCCATTTTTTTAAGACGCTGTGCTAAGGCATGCCGGCCTGAATGTTTGCCTAAAACTAAGCTGGAGGCTCCAAAGCCAACGTCTTGTGGGCGCATGATTTCATAGGTAGATCTCTCAGTTAGCATGCCATGCTGATGTATCCCCGATTCGTGCGCAAAGGCATTTTTGCCCACTATAGCCTTATTGGGTTGGACAGACATGCCTGTTAATTTACTCACCAAGCGACTCGTCTCACAAATTTGGGATTTTTTTATACCTGTACAAAATCCACCAAATATATCTTTACGCGTGTCCAAGGCCATAACAATTTCTTCCATAGAGGCATTGCCGGCACGTTCTCCAATGCCATTGACTGTGCACTCGACCTGCCTAGCCCCGCCCATAATCGCAGACAACGAATTCGCGACAGAAAGACCCAAATCATCGTGACAATGAACGCTGATAATTGCCTTATTGATATTAGGCACATTTTGATATATGCCCTCAATCAAATCCTTGAATTCGTAAGGCGTTGTATAGCCAACAGTGTCGGGAATATTAATTATGCTGGCCCCTGCGTCAATTGTTTTTTCTACCATGCGGTACAAAAAATCACGTTCAGTACGAGATGCGTCTTCGGGCGAAAATTCAACTTCATCAATCCGATTACGTGCGTACTTAACAGCTTGAACCGCTAATCGTTCAATTTCGTCTTTAGCTTTTTTAAGTTTGTATTTGCGGTGAATTGCCGATGTGGCCAAAAAAACGTGTAAGCGTTTCTTCTTTGCAGGCTTAAGTGAATCAAGTGCTACATCCATATCTTTTTGAACCGCGCGCGCTAATGCGCATATGGTCGGACCCTTAATAGTTTTGGCCAATTCTTTAACCGACGCAGCATCTCCAGGCGATGTGATTGGAAATCCGGCTTCAATAACATCAACTTTCATCAATGCTAATGCGGTCGCGATTTCAATTTTGTCTTTTAAAGACAAATTGACACCAGGAGATTGCTCTCCATCACGCAAGGTGGTGTCAAATATGGTGATATGGTTTTTTTTGATAGACATAGGGTAATTATAGTCTAATTTAGACTATTCCAGTTTTTAGAAAAATGATGTTATTACTTCCACGAAATCGGTGAGTCAACACGGGTTTCGTCATTGCGAGCCACGTAGTATGCGTGACAATCCCACAGCCAAAGGCTTTTCATTGATACGCAGGATCCTGCTGCGCGGCTTTTAGGAGATCGTTGCACCGCTTGCCTCGCGCCTGTCTACCGGACACGCGGGCGGCTCATGATGACATTCTTTCTCAATGCCCCATTACACTACTAAAAGTTATATGAGCTGCACCTATGTGGAATATACTCTAAAGCTTAGAGCCACTTCATCATGCCGCGCAAGTCCTCTCCAACCTTTTCGATTGGGTGCGCAGCACCTTTAGCTCTTAATGCATCAAATGTCTTTTTGCCAGCATGATAATCATCTAAGAATTCATCAGCAAATTTACCTGACTGAATTTCGGATAAGATTTTTTTCATTTCAGCTTTTGTATCGGCATTAACGATGCGGGGACCGCGTGTGAGGTCACCAAATTCAGCCGTGTCGGACACGCGTTTGCGCATGCCTGTAATGCCACCAGCATAAATCAAGTCAGTGATTAATTTTAATTCGTGGAGAACTTCAAAATAGGCTAATTCAGGCTGATATCCAGCCTCTGTCAATGTTTCAAACCCGGCTTGAATCAAGGCGCTCACGCCTCCGCAAAGTACAGCCTGTTCGCCAAATAAATCAGTTTCGGTTTCTTCTTTAAATGTTGTTTCAATAACTCCTGCGCGTGTGCTACCTAAGCCTTTGGCATAAGCAAGAGCATGCTCTTTAGCCTTGCCTGATCCGTCTTGGAATACAGCCACTAATGCAGGCACTCCGCTACCCTCTGTGTAACAACGGCGAACAAGACTTCCTGGGCCTTTGGGCGCCACCATCCAAACGTCAACATCAGTAGGTACAACGATTTTCTTAAAATGGACATTAAATCCATGTGAAAAGGCTATTGCTTGGCCAGCTCTTAAATTTGGTTTAAGTGATTCTTCATAAATTTTGGCCTGCAAAGGATCTTGGGTCAGAATAACAATGACATCACATGTTTTAGCAGCTTCTTCGGCAGAAATAGGATCAAAACCATCTTTTTTTGCAATGTCATAATTAACGCCGCCAGGTCTTTGAGCAACGATGACGTCTAATCCGCTATCTTTTAGATTCAATGCTTGTCCACGACCTTGAATGCCATAACCTAATATAGCTATTTTCTTACCCTTTAGCGCGTCCAAATTTGCATCTTCATCATAATATACTTTTGCCATTATTATTCTCTCTTTCATCTGGTCATTGCGAGAAGCGCGGAGCAGCGACGAAGCAATCTAATGTATATCACACTTTAGATTGCCACGGCCAAAAAGCGGCCTCGCAATGACGTTGTTGAACTCACAATTATATTAAATTAGCTTACTTTTGAAGTAATTTGCCCATCACGTGAATCAGATTTTTCAAAATATGAAAAATTTCTTGTTTTCGACATAGCTATTGCACCAGAGCGGCAAACTTCTTTTAGCGTGAATTGTTCCAATCCTTTAAATATCTCTTCTCTATCTGCAGGGCTAACTACGAATTGCAATAGTGTAGTACCTGCAGCATGATGAACGACTGAAATCATTTTGTCTTCAGCTTGAAATTTTTGAATACAAGCTTCTAAGCCATCATCATCTTTAACCTTAACCATAATTAGTTCACGCGAAACCATTTCGTCGTCAATTAAAGGCAATACACTAATCACCGGAATTAGTTTATTTAATTGCTTATTCACCTGTTCCAAAACAGTGGGTGTACCCTCAACCACAATGGTCATTCGAGACATGGTGTGATCATTCGTCTCACCAACGCTAAGTGACAAAATATTGTAACCACGCGCAGAGAATAGTCCTGAAACACGACTCAGTACGCCTGGCTCATTTTCAACCAAAACAGAATAGGTTCTTTTGAATACCGCCTTATCAAAAACTGTCATATTTACCTCTCAATTTTACGGGACCAGGTCCCAAACTGCGCTACGGGACCAGGTCCCGTAAAAATAGCCTGTTAAGCCATATCCATTATTTGTTCCATAGATCCACCTGATGGAATCATAGGCATAACTTTTTCATCCTTGGCACAAACAAAGTCCATGAAACAAGGCCTGTCTTTAATTTTCATAGATTCTTCAAGGGCCCCACGAACGTCACTCATCTTTTCAACGCGTAAGCCAACACCGCCAAAACCCTCTGATAATTTTACAAAGTCTGGATTACATTCCATAACTGAAGATGAATAACGATCCTCATAAAAGAAATGCTGCCATTGTCTCACCATGCCATATACAGAGTTATTCAAGATAGCAACCTTAATGGGCAACTTATGAATCACTGCTGTCGTGTATTCCTGAATATTCATTTGGATAGAGCCATCTCCGCTAATACAAAAAACATCTTTGTCTGGTCTGGCAAATTGCGCCCCAATCGCGGCTGGAAACCCATACCCCATAGTACCCAATCCACCTGAAGTCATAAAAGCATTCGGCTCATTAAAATGATAATATTGCGCCGCCCACATTTGATGCTGCCCCACATCCGTCGATACAAGTGCATTACCTTGGGTCACTTCCCAAATTTGTTCGATAACATATTGAGGTTTAATTATTTCGCCATCTTTTTTATATCGATATGGACTTTCTTTACGCCATTGAGCAATTTGTTTCAACCAATCTTCAGTGTCTAGTCTTTCAACTATTTTTTCTAATTCAAGCAGCACTTCCTTAACATCACCTACAATAGGTATGTCAACAGGAATGCTTTTTGATATTGATCCAGGATCAACGTCAATATGAATCTTCTTTGAATTGGGAGAAAACTTTTCTGTATTGCCGGTCACGCGATCATCGAATCTAGCCCCAATTGATATCAGGAGATCACATTCGTCAACAGCTCGATTTGCATAAACTGAACCGTGCATACCCAACATGCCTAAGAAAAGCGGGCTGGACGCATCCATGCCGCCTAAACCCATTAAAGTATTCGTAACAGGTGCATTTAGTTTTTCGGCCAAGCTTTTGACTTCTCTAGCGGCTCTCGAAATAATTACGCCACCACCCGTATAAAGCATGGGTTTTTTGGATTGACGAATTAATTTGGCAGCCCTTTTGATTTGTCCAGGATTGCCCTGAATGGTAGGGTTATAAGACCTAATATTAACGGTTTCAGGGTATTCAAAATCAATTTCTTGCAAACTGATATCAACTGGAAAATCAATCAATACAGGTCCTGGACGACCCGTATTAGCTATATAAAAAGCCTCTTTTACGATTCGGCCAATATCCTTAGCGTCCTTAACTAAGTAATTATGCTTAGTTATCGGTCGAGTAATACCAGTCGTATCAGCTTCCTGAAATGCGTCATTACCAATCATGAATGACTTAACTTGACCCGTAATAACTACCAATGGTATGGAGTCCATAAACGCATCCGCAATTCCGGTAACGCAATTTGTGGCACCCGGCCCAGACGTCGCTATGGCAACGCCAACTTTACCAGACGCTCTGGCATAACCCTCAGCCATATGTGTGGCGCCTTGCTCATGCCTAACCAAAACCACTTTTAAATCAGAACGATACAATGCGTCGAATAGTGGTAGGCATGCACCACCAGGGAGTCCAAATATACAGTCAACCTGTTCTTTAATTAACGCTTGGCATAATGCCTCACCGCCTGTCATCTTGCTCATAAATATGACCCCTTTTGTAGTGTCCGATAGTCTTGCGTTCAAAGTTAGCTGTTTATTATATATTACTGGGTAAGCACTGTCCACAACCAAAGCTACCGTTAATTCGCGCAAATATCTAGATCAAGGTCTTTAGCTCAACCGACATTGCCATGACGGTAGCTGTTAACAGATATTAGGTTTGATTGGGCGGTTGGAGTTTGCGGATATAGAAGTTAAAACTACGCACTAATTCGCCATCCAATAGGACTTCAATCCAATATTTGCCCGCTGATGGAAAGCGAACATTTTTAAATTGAGAAATTACATTATGCAATGTATCCAGATTCTTTAATTCAAATTTAACTTTGGATGACTCAGCGATCGATTGCCCTGATTTAGCCTCGATAATACGCGTGTATTCGGTAAAAACGCCCTCTCCCTTACCCCAGCGATTAATAACCACAAAACGCTTGTGGACCACCGGCACGATCGGAGCCGCGATATTGTCAAATAATCCGATCAAAATAAACTTACCATTATTCTCGATTCGAATATCATCGCATAGGAGCGTGAATTGTAAATCAGGCTTGAGCAATTAGCTGCTTCCACAATTCAGGATGAGTTTTGGTTACTGTAAATTGTTTATGTGATTTTATAATTGAACTTGGCGGTCTAAACAAAACTCCGTGATCCGCCTCGCCCAACATAGATAAGTCATTATATGAATCTCCAGCAGCATGCACCACTAACCCCAATTTCTTAAACGCTCTAACAGCTTTAGCTTTGCCGTCTTTTTGGCGCATACGATGCTTTGTGATAAAGCCGGTTTTGCTAACTTCAAGAAAATTACACAATAGCATGGGGTAGCCCAATTGTTTCATAATCGGTTGAGCAAATTCATAAAAAGTATCTGACAAAATAACAACTTGGTATTCGGCTTGAGCTTTACGCACAAAATTAATTGCGCCAGGCAAAGGCTTTAAGGTGGCTATAACCTTTTGAATGTCTGCTAATTTAAAGCCATTTTCCCTCAATATCTGCAGGCGAAAACGCATGAGCTTATTATAATCAGGCTCATCGCGAGTGGTCCGCTTCAACAAAGACAGGCCTGTTTTATTAGCGAATTCAATCCAAATTTCGGGAGCCAAAACACCTTCCAAATCCAAACAGAGAATTTTTGACACAATTACTCCTGTGGAATCAAAATAATCAGCCCAGGCTTCAGCCTATTAGGATCTTTGATTCTATCTTGATTAAATTCATACAAAAACACCCAACGATGCGCGCTGCCCAATTCCGTCTCTGCTATTTTGGATAGTGTGTCGCCATCTTTAATCACATATTCAAGTGTAGTGACTTTGATTGCTGACTCCAATGTTTCTTTCTCTTGAGTCAAATAGACTCCCTCTTTTAATTGTGTTGTATTAGCAACACCTTGAGGCGGGCCCGTATAAGGCAGCATAACTTCCTGAACCTCAGCTACGATGAATTGGGCATTTCTATCTTTTTGCATGCCAACCAAATCCGTCACGGGTGCAGCTGCATTTAACTTTCCATGGCTAATCGTTCTAATCCGTTCTGGGTTAACACCATGTTCCATTAAATATAGGCGTACAGCGTCAGATCTCAGTTTGGCTAATTTTTTATTATAACCCTCTGAACCGCGAGTGTCCGCATTACCAGACACCATCACGCTGGCCTTTGCATTTTTTCGCAAAGTACGAATGCCCGCGTCTAAAATAACTTGTGCGTCCCCACGAATATTGGATGCATCAAAATCAAAGTAAACTTTTACATTTCTAAGGATGCGGCGCACCAATAAAGACGGCCTGAGTTCATTGGGTTTGGGTGGCGGAAGCTCTTCTTCTTTATAATCAAAAATTATCTTATAAACATAAATATAGCCTCGATTACCCCAAGGCTTAACCTTGCCCGGAGTATTGGGCCACCACCAATACCCTGAACGATTGGGATCTTTAACGGCTCCAGGCTTCGCATCAGTTGGCCACCACGCAAAATCTTTTTGTAGTTTTTGATCGCGAACTTTTTGCTGCCCCTCTCTATAAGGTACATCTGCCAATGAATCACGCTTAACCTTTGCTTTGGGTTCAGCAAAATTAGATTGCGTAGTCGTTGCAGTTTGATCGGCAGCAAAAACTAATTCAGTAGATACGGCAATCAATATTGACAAGGCAAATAAGCATAAAGCCTTATTACAAAGTATTTGTTGTAGTTTGTTCTTAATACTATTCATTCATCGTCTCCACATTACATAAAAAAGTTATTCAGGATTATCCCGTTTTTTAACTTATAAATCAATTATTATCACTTCAACGCTATATGTGCCTAAGGACTGTTTTGGCGGCAAGCCAAAAATTAAGCAATGGCAGCTCGAGCTTGATTCAGAATTTGCTGGGCTTCACTAAAAGTAATTTTTGTTGACGCTTCGTCATACGTGAGCCAATCTGCTGCAGATAATTCCTCTTCTTGTTTGAATATTTGTGTTTCATCTATGAACATCAAATAGTAACGTACTTTTTTACAAATGGTTTTGCCGGCTCTTGTGAATTCATAAGTCTCTTCCAAAAAGTTTTTTTCATCAAACTCTGACGGCTTGATGCCAGTTTCTTCCAAAAATTCTCTCGCCGCTGACTGAACGGGGCTCTCACCGGCTTCAGCATGACCCTTAGGAAAACCCCAATGTCCCGCCAAATGCTGGACCAATAAATACTTGGTTGGATTAGTAGCTTTACTAATGGCAATGATGCCAAAGGATTCGTCGCTAAGCGGTGGAGTTTGATTCATATAGCAACTCTTGACTAGTGGTTGATTGAGCTATGTTTACAAATTGAGATAATGCCAAAGTCTGCTCAATGCTTGAATGGCCTTGTCGCCATGCGAATGGTCTCTTGAACGGTTGCATCATAACCTTTGGATATGGACCAAGGCGTGCCCGCGCCATTATTAGAGTTTGTGCTGCGTACCTTTTTCTCGTGCTCTCTGATTCGTTTCGCCCTCGCCGCGTCTTCAATCTTTTTAGCCTTTTCAGATTGCCTAGCTAATTTCAAAACCTCGGCTAGCTTAATTTTTTTAATTCGGCTCGCTTCTCTTCGACTAGCTTTTTGGGCGGCACGCTCAATCTTGGCCTGTTTAGCGCGCTCAACAGCTAATTCTTTCCTAGACTTCTCAGCTTCCCTAGACGCCCTAGCTTCTGCAGCCTTTTTTTCTTCAACCAATTTTTGGGCTGCGCGAGCCTCGTCGGCTAATTTGGTAGCTTCCGCTTTTAGCGCTTTTTCGGCTAATTTCTTCGCTTCAACTTCCTTAGCTCTCTGCGCATTAGCAGCTTCTTTAGCCAGCTTAACTTGTTCAGCTTCTTTTTCTTTTTGTAATTTGAGGGCTGCGCGCTCAATGCGGGCTTCGTTCTTAGCAGCAATTTTGTTTTGGCGCTCCACCTCTTGAGCTGCTTTCCTAGCCTCAACTTCCTTGGCTTTTTTTACTTTTTCTGCTTCTTGAGCTAATCTTGCAACCTCAATTCGTTTGGCTTTATCAGCTTCGCGTTTCAATCGAGCGACCTCAGCTAATTTGGCTGCTTTAGCCTTTTGTACTACCTCAGCCTCGCGTTTGACTCTAGCTTCTTCGATGCGTTTTGCTTTATCAGCTTCGCGTTTAATTTTCGCTTCTTCAGCTCGCTTGGTTCGCTTGGCTTGTTTGACTTTTTCGGCCTCGCGCTCAACTCTAGCTTCTTCGATTCGTTTAGCTTTTTCAGCTTCTTTCTTCACCCGCGTAACTTCTGCCGCTTTAGCCTTGCGTACCTTTTCGGCTTCGCGCTCAACTCTAGCTTCTTCGATTCGTTTAGCTTTTTCAGCTTCTCTCTTCACCCGAGCAGCTTCTGTGGCTTTAGCTTTTTGCGCCTTTTCGGCTTCGCGTTTAATTCTAGCTTGTTCAGCTTCCTTAGCGCGCTTGGCTTTTTCAGCTTCTCTCTTCACCCGCGTAACTT
>JBLINS010000037.1:0-22480 GCA_047639455.1 Candidatus Omnitrophota bacterium | reverse complement strand
ATAAAGACTCATAGAGCAACAGGTTGTTCATGTGCTGTATACCGGACTACTGGACTAAAATATACGGAAGTTATGCGCCTAAACATACACGACATAGACTTTAGAGATAAGACAGTCATTAACCATCGAGGCAAGGGCGAGAAGGGGCGAGTATTACCAATAGGACAAAGAGCTTTAAAATGTATAACTCATTATTTAGAGTATGCAAGACCCAGGTTTGTGAGGCAAGTTTCTCGGGATCCACTCTTTGTATCAGAACGCGGTAAACCATTTGATGCTTCTTGTATTGCGATGCTATTTAAGAGATATTCAAAAAGAATAACACCACACACTATGCGTCATGCATTTGCATTACATGTGTTAAGAGGAGGTGCTGACATTGAAGCCTTAAGACGTTTCTTGGGCCATAGCTATATAAACACCACCGTTATATACACCAGGCTTTACCCCAAAGATCTCAAAGATCGCCATCAGAAGTACCACCCTAGACATAAGTTCAAATTGTGAATTTATCGGTAGAATGCAGCATCTCTTTCCCGTATAAAATATTTGAGATTAATAATATAATAACTATTCTTATGATAATTAATGACGAAAAAAGCCATTATTCCGTAATATTTAAAAAGCTTGATATTTTGGCTGCGAGCAGGCATATTATACATAACACACCCGCCACGCCTCTCAACGATGCGCATTTTGGGCGGGTTTTTTATTGCCCAAAATACCCACCTTTATGAAGTACACCAAGCCGCCACTGTCATATATGGAGCAAGTCAATCTCTTAAAAGAGCGCGGCCTCAGAGTGTCAGATTCTAAGAGCGCTGAGTCCTTTTTGCGTAGCGTTAATTATTACCGACTAAGCGGCTATTGTTTGCCCTATGAAGAATCAAGGCATGTGTTTTATCCAGAAACCACAATTGAACAAATTCAGTCTCTTTATGAATTTGATAGGCAGTTAAGATTCCTGATAGATGAGGCTCTAGAAGTAATTGAAATAGCCATCAGGACAGCCGTTGCTCACCACTTGTCTCATAAGTATGGCGCTTTTGTTCACGAAAACAAAAGACACTTTTATTCCAATTTTAAGCACGATGCATGGATTGCTAAGGTTCATTCAGAGGCAAGTCGATCGAAGGAAATATTCGTTACTCATTACAAAGCTAAATATGATGGATTTCCTGCGGTGCCCATATGGATTGCAGTTGAAATAATGTCGTTTGGGGCATTATCTCAACTTTATGGATATTTGCTTAGAGAAGACCAAATTGCCATATCAAAATCATATGGGATGCATTCAAAGGTATTTGCATCATGGATACACACTTTCTCCTACATTAGAAATTTATGTGCTCACCATTCCAGATTGTGGAATCGACAGATTGCGATCAAAATGGTGATTCCAAATGATGATAACTGGAATGACGTTAACCCCAAAAAGGTCGGATCGGTGATATTCGGAATTTATTCAATGATGTCAGAATTATCAAACTTTCATCATATTCGCGATAAATGGAAGGCTGATATTCTTGAATTGATTGCATCGCAAAATCAAATTCCAAATATGTATTCAGAAATGGGAATTGATAGTAACTTCAAAGATTCACCCCTCTGGAATTCTCGCTAATTATTTTATTTTAGCCACACCTCGTTCTAACAATGCAACTCAATATCCAATATTACTCCGATTAAACCTCAATTATAGGTCTAGGACTTGGCGCCATCACAGGCGCCTCCACCACTAATCCCAACGCAACCTACGGCGACCTAATCGGGAAAATCGCTCCACAACTATCCTCATCACTTGCTAGCTATGGTGTTGGATATTTGGGAGAAAGTTAGTAAAGCGGGACGTTGTTGCATTATTGCTTTGCGTAGATTATGTATCCATTTATTAGGAGGCCATCAAAATGACAACCTACACATGTCCGACATGCAGTAAACATTTAAAACGGGATATGACCCTACTCCTAAAACACACGGGCCTTCATATCCACGACGTCATTAAAAAACAACATCCGACCTGGAGCGAACAAAAAATCAAAAATACAGTCTCCACCCTATCCTCACGCTACCAAGTCACCCGAATAAATTAAATACACATAGTGTAATTGCCGCACCACCTCAGATGTAACTACAAAATAATATTCACGCTAAAAGTCCCTCATAGCTAGTCTGCCAACACGTTCTGTGTGACTACCACCTTGGTGCAGGCATAATTCGCGTTATACGACATTGCTATATAAGATTAATCTGACGGGTTAGGGCAATGTGCCTATAACGAGAATTATGCCTGATTCTTATAAGGCAGCCAGACCCTTGATCAGCAATCAGAACGACCATAATATAAATTATAAGGAATCTGATTTGTCCTTAAGAATTTAGATATTAGTAGATTCTAAAACCGTAATTAATTAAACACATCTATCTATCTATTGATTAAGTGATCTATAAACAGGACACCTTACGTGTGGTTTCGATATATGGGGAGAGGAAAACTTAGATCGGCGATTTGATCGCATTTATTATATAAAGGCGTAAAAAGAGGGTGAGTCCTTGCAAAGTATTTTCTTATTTTTTAATTCGATTAATTCCCTAACTAGCCATCGGAAGTCCAACCTGACCCTCTTACACAAGGTACATTTCGAAGGTTTGGGCAAAAAAACATAGAATATATATCATGTTGGTATATAATTGGTTAGGTAATAATAGTGTAAGGGAAATCTATGTTTAATCAATCAAATATTCCCCTCTGGAATATTTCTAATTATATGGTATACTCAATATGACAGATTAGAATATCGTAGTCGAAGATGCATATTCAAGAGACTTGAAATATTTTAAGAAAAAACTGCCTAATGAGTTACGGGCAATGCTTATTAATTTGGATACATACTTTAATTCGTTGGTTAATATTGGTAATCCAATGCAGGTTAAAGCTGGCTTTATACACAATGAGCCAAGCGGAATAAGAGCCATAGATCAGAGTGGTGGTAAGCAAAAGACAAAGCTTAGACAAGCTAGATGTTATGTGTTTCCAAGCCCTGAGAATCAAAGATTGTATTTACTTAAAATTGGTACGAAACAAACGCAGTCGGATGATATTCGACAATCAAAAGACATGGTTAAGGCTATCAAAAAGGAAATCTAATTATGTATAAGTCAGTTTCTGAAATGATTAAAGACGAATTAGACGACGATTCTTTTAAGGAATTGTTATTAGCAGATCTTGGAAACAAAAGATTATCAAAATTATTATTTCTGCTTAGGTGCCAAAAGAATTTAACTCAGAAGCAATTGAGCAAATTAGTTGGATGTACCCAAGGTAAAATATCTAAAATAGAATCAGCTAGCGATGCAGACCTTTCTGTTAAAGATTTGCTAGATTATTCCAAAGCATTAGACTTGCAACTTGAAATTGGATATCGGCATAAATCGGTCAAACTCGTTGATTTAATTAAATACCATGTATTTAAGATCAAGGAGTACTTGGATAGGCTGGCTAAGTTAGCGAAAGATGATGCTTCATTAACCGAAGGTGTAGGCAGATTTTATTTAGAAGCATTTGTAAATCTGAATAATATCGTCTCAGAAAGCTTCTCTTCACTAAAGCTTAAAAAGGCCAAAGCCCTCAAAGATCACGATACAATTCATATCACTGCGCCGCTCGCAGAGGTGCATAGCAAAGAAAAGTTACCGCAATAATTAATGTTTCCCGAATTTAACAAAGCGAAGTAACTCTAGCCGAATTGTTTTGGGGTAGCGTTTTGAGCCCTACAAAGATTCCCCCTCTATAGAATCATTCATACCAAATTCGTTCTCCAGAAGGCGCATTCTTGGTCAGGCAGGTAAAACACCACTTGCTAAAGCAGAGTTTGAGCGTTTGCAAAAAGAAGTTATTGTTGATAGTCGGTTTGTTCATATGGGCTATAGGGAAGAAGGTGGTTTTGTTGGTAGTCACGATCGTTCGACCAATATGCCAATACCAAGTCATATTTCTGCGAGGCATCAGGACTTAGACGTATTACTGGAAGGGTTGGTCGCAACATCTTTACTTTTGAAAGAAAGCAAATTTCCGCCTGTACTAGCAGCTACATTAATTGCATTTGGTTTTGTTTTTATCCATCCCCTTGAGGATGGGAATGGTCGTCTTCATAGGTATTTGTTACAGCACGCACTCATCGAAACCAGTTTCACACCTAAGGACCTTGTCTTTCCCGTGTCTTCTGTGATCTTAAAACGCATCACGGATTATATCACCGCACTTGAGGCATTCTCAAAACCACGATTATCTCTTATTGAGTGGCGCGCAACAGACAAGGGTAATATTGAAGTTTTGAATGAGACGATTGATCTCTACCGCTTCTTTGATGCGACACCACAAGCGGAATTTTTCTACGAATGTGTGTATGAGACGATTACCAAGACGTTGCCTAATGAAGTTTTGTATTTGCAACGATATGATGAGATGAAAGCCTTCGTGAATAATTACATCGATATGCCTGATCGCACTGCTGATTTACTAATACGCTTCTTACATCAAAATGACGGCATGCTTTCCAAACGCGCACGAGAAATAGAGTTTTTGGCACTAACAGACAAAGAAGTTCGAGCGTTTGAAAATAAGTTTGCGCAGATATTTGAGTTATAAATTTATAAGAGGGTCGGGTCCGACCCCTTATTACACCTCAATGCCAAAGGCCTAGAACTAGCGCACAATAAACACCATCCGCAAGGTACACTTTGAAGGTTTGCGCAAAAAAACATAGAATATATATCATGTTGGTATATAATGGGTTAGGTAATAATAGTGTAAGGGAACCCTATGTTTAATCAATCAAATATTCTCCTCTGGAATATTTATAATTATATGGCATACTCAATATGACAGATTAGAATATCGTAGTCGAAGATGCGTATTCAAGAGATTTGAAATATTTTAATAAAAAACTGCCTAATGAGTTACGGGCAATGCTTATTAACCTGGATACATACTTTAATTCCTTGGTCGGCATTGGTAATCCAATGCAGGTCAAAGCTGGATTTATACACAATGAGCCAAGTGAAGAGTGAAGAGGGACGTTGTTGTTTATTGCTTTACTCGAAGAAACCTGGTCTTACAAATTGACCAGAACACCCAAGTAAAGCAACAACGTCCCTCTAAACATCTAATATAAGGAGGAATTTTGACATATTTTAAATACTTTACTCAGGGCATGTGTGGCGTAGTTGTCCTTGTTTTTTTGTCAGCTTGTGCGGTTAGCCATCAACCCATGATAATTTACCAACCTGTACTTCCGAGCAAACAATCGAATGGTGTAAAGGTTTTTGTAGCTAATGTCATCGAGGGTCGTAATGCGAATGTGGTGGGTAAAGTTTCTCAGTGGGATGCATATGGCAAGCCGATTACTATTTTGGAACCACAGAATCTTAAGAGCGAAATAAAGTCGTCTTTAGAAACTGAATTGAGAAACTCTGGTTTTGTAATTTCGGGAGCAGGTTCGGATCTAAGAGTTGTTATGTCTCTAGAACATATTGAAGCTAGTCCAGGTGATCGTATTGAATCAGCGATTAAGCTTAGATGCAAAGTGTATGACCTGGGTGAGGAAGTTTTGGACCACGTCTATTCCGGCAATGCCATGACACCAGTAGGACCTTATCTGAAATTGGCGGATTTATATACAAAATCCATGTCTGTGGCATTGGGTAATTTGATACAGGAATTTACGAGAGATCTGTTATCGTATGTTGAATCTTGATCGCCCCAGGACAAAAGTTAAGCTACTTAGCTTCATTATGACTCTGGGTGTTCTGTGCGTCTCAAGCGATGGCTTGGCCGTCCGAGGTCTTCGTTATGACTATTGGCAGGCAGACAATGAACGATTAGCCAAAATGAAAGTATTTCACATCGTTGAGCCGAGATTTTATCATGGAAACAAGGCCAATAATAATGCATTAAAGGACTTGGTCGATATGGATATGCATATTATTGCTGGCATACGGGAAGGGGCCCTGAGCGCCTTGAGTAAGAAGGGGTATGTCTGTTTGTGGAAGGACAACTTGTTCAGTAGGCGCAAGGATGGCCAAGCCCTAGAATTGGCCGACTTGTGGAGTGATGTTACGCGATTTTCCAATGCTGCTAAAAATCAAAAAAAATCTCTTTATCCCTATTCTATAGATCCGCTGTATAAGTTGGTAGGCAATAGCGAGCCGCACACAAATGCTTTAGTTTTTGTGCAGCTCTATTCCAAATCCAGATCCAATATGTCTCAAAGCGATCGACTCCACAAAGAAGTGGCATCTAATGCACTGATTAATGCAGTGAGTGTTTCGGCGTTAGGAATGATGGCGGTAACATCTTCTAGCTTGAGTAAGGTTGATTATAAGATTTCAATTTATAATACCCTTCAAGGGGATTTGTTATGGTATCAAGAAGGATTTTCCTCAACTTCAAATATCCATGATCCAATTAGAATGGAAACCCTTATTGCGACCATACTTAGCAGGTTACCTGAAGCAGTAATTCCGCAGCGGTTGAGTAAATTCAAACGAAAGAGAAGCGGTTGAACTTCTTAGAAATAAAGGAAGCAAGCTGGACTGCCTCCAATATACTTTTTATTTTTATTATGAGCGCTCTAACCTGCTCTCCCGCAATCGCCGCACCCAACAAGATCGTGTTTGCTGAACCATCACATGATTTGATAGCAAACACTGCTAGGTTGAATCGAATCAAATCAAATTTATTTACCGTTTTGAACGATGGCGGGTATTCAGATGAATACTTCAGATCTCCTTTTGCAGTGGTGCCAGTAAGCGGATTAGTACAAGCTAATGGCAGCAAGATTCCGACACAAGGCATGCTGATAGTCGAAATAGAATCGAATGCTGATGCAAAAGGCATCAATGTTGGAGACATTATACTAAAGGTAGACAATTGCAGCGTTGGAAGTAATCTTGACTATGGAGCGGTGATTGCTGGACTCGACATTAATAAAGACATATTGTTTGATGTGTATAGAGATGGACACATTTGGTCTGAGCGCGTAAGTTTGGTTTCATCTCCGATTAAATTGGATGTGTATGTCGAAAGTCGCATTTCTTATGAGTCTAGCTATACGTGGAACGAAAATATATACATATCAAATAGTCTCATCTCATTAGCTGAAAGCGATGATGAACTAGCCTTTTTAGTTGCCCATGAAATTGGACACCACGTCTATGGTCACGAGAGACGTGAAGATACAAATATTGCAAGTTTAATTCTTGGGATTGGCGCCGCAGCTGTCATAAATGGTTCTTCGAGCACTAAGGTGGGTTATTTCAATGGTTACACTGGAACGGAATTAATGCCTTATGAATATGCAGCGGAAATTGCTGCTGATGAGTTTGCTAAAGGCGTGATATCCAATTCGGGATATGTGATAACGGGGGCTTACAATATATTGAGTAAGGTCCAAGGGTCTTTGTACGAGAAGTTTGAGAAGCGACACATGTTTTATAAAAGCGTACACACGTTAGATGAACTCAGATTAGAGGCGAGCCGAAATCTGCCAAGATCGAATGCCGTGATTGATCAAATCAATAATCCAGCTACGATCAAAGGCGTTGCTGAATCTTACAAGTATCATAAGGCTGGCAACCACCTTGGAGCCCTTAAAAATCGATCGATAAATCAGACTGAGTTTGCATTAAGAGCTGCCCAAATTTATAGATTAATAGGGCACTCTTTGGTGGGCGGGATGGATGGACTTGTTTTTAATGTAGAAAATACCGATTATTTAGGTTGGGTTGGGCTAATTATCGATAAAAATAAATACGGATCCTCATTTCATGTGCGTGGCGATTTACTTGATGCGGATAATAACGTTATCGATACATGCAGTGCCACTTCGACCACTTTATATAAACAACCAGCGGTTAGATGTCGATTTAAAATAGCAAATAAAGAGCGGTTAAAACTGGGCTTGTGGCGAATTAAATTGTATTATAAAAACGCTTTACTTGATGACCGAGGATTGATGATGATAAAGAAACCTAAGGGTGGTCATATTAAAAGAAAACGATCGGAAATAAAGGGGTGAAAAAATTATGAACTTTCAGAACATATGGTTGATCACGAAGCGACTCGCATTGGGGTGCGCTCTTATACTTTGTTCAGGGTGTGTGACTCTGCATACGAGTTTGAATTACTCAGTTGATCAAAATCGGGATAAAATTGGCGAAAACACAGTCGTTTTGCTTCAAGACGTTGACGATTTTCGTGGAGTTGAGTCAACTGTAATTGGCCATTTTCTATTGGGTGGTGATACAAAAGGGAACGTATTTCATCAACCCAAAGACCTATTCCCAAAACTTCAAGCAATTCTGCAAAATGAACTAACTGCATCTGGTTTTGCTGTTGAGCCGGGTCGAGCGTATGAAATTGAGATAATACCTTCATTGAGTAGTTTAGGCTGTGTGCAGACTGGTTATCAGGGTGCCACCGCCTCTATGAGTATGGCTATTGTAGTTAAAGATAGGGGGAAGCTTGTGATTGAGCACACTTATGAAGCGAGTGAGGTTGCTAAGCATTTTGATGCCGGTGGAATACCGCCGACGAGCCACTGCAATGTTGCGATTACGAGAACCACCCGCACTATCATGTCTGAATTTATCTCTGATATGCAAGAATATATGACGAGTTAAAGAAGCCTTTATGGTTGTGCCAATGTTGTGAGAGTGAGAGGGTCAGGCTGGGCTTCCCCCGATAGAGTGGACACCTAAAAGGTTAGAAGATTTGAATATTATGAGTAAAGGAATCGAAGTGTTTGTCCAAATCCAGAGTAAAATAATAAAGCAACAACGGCTTCATGCCTCTTGCCTTTTCTTTTTTGGGAAGGCTTCAGCTATCGCGGTGATTGCATTTTGTTTACAAATAACATTTGCGCACTCATGCTACGCTATGGCGTATTTAACCAAAAGCATAAACGACTCTGGCGAATGGGGATCCAAATCTGGCAGTGTGCTTATCGTTGAGCCGAGGTTGCATATTGGGAGTATATTTAACTCTGAATTAGTGATATCGGATATAAGTAAAGCTATGCCTATCCGACATGGTGCGTTGCTGGGTGCGGAGGATTCTATGTCAACGAAGGGCTACGAGTTTAAGCATAGCGAAGATTACGGTTCGCAGGAGGTCGATGATTACATTAGATTGGCGTGGAGCGATTTGATTGTATACACAGAATCCAGCTCTCAACGTAAGAAGAAGCTCGAGCCTTACACCGTTACGCAATCTAATGCAGCAATCCTTAGTGACATTGATTATGTGGTATTTATACAGTTGTTTGGGCAAATTGGTGCTCAGATTAACGCTGCCGAGCAGTTGGGTGCTTCAGCCATCGGAGTTGTGGCAACGGCCGCTATGACGGGTACAGGTCTATTTATTGCTCCGTCAAACCAAATGGACTTTAAAATTAGTATTATTCATAGACGCAGTGGAAAATTAATCTGGTACAGAGAAGGATACGGTCGGATGAGCGCACAATCGAAGTCACACACGATTTCTTTAATGCACGATGTTTTTAATAATGTACCTAGATCGAGTAATCCCGTAAAAGTAAGTAAATTTAAAAAAAGACGCTCAGCAGTGAATTAGAGCAGGTCGCCGAAGGAGAAAGAATGAATTTTAGACATAAACGAATGACTCTCAGCTGCATTGTTGCAATGTTTATTTTTGCAGGATGTGTATCCACAGCTAATATCAGACGAGATATTAATTTATCGCCCGGTAGCTATAATGGCGCAACCGTATCATTTATCGGCTTTGATGATGCTCGCTCCTTTGCTAGCCGTAAAATAATGGGTGGACTCTTTAATGGTTTCGACTCAAGGACAGGTGATCTGATGGCTCCTGATAATCTAGTAGATGATCTGGAAATATTATTTGTTAAACAGTTGAGGGCCGCGGGATATAAATTAGCTGCAGACAAACAAGCAATAGTTATATCTGGCTCAATTGAATCCATTGGGTGCGATGTAGCCGTCCAGTCGAAAGCTGACGTACGTATCAAGTTTGTTGTTGACGACAGGGGTGAGAATGTACTCACCGCAGTCTATTCGGGTAATGACGAAGGGGCATCGATGTATAATACGACTTGCGCAGATCAGCTTACAAACAGTGTATTAGAAGCCGCAAGACACTTTACGGATGAGTTGAGCGATTACATGATTTCAAATTAAAGAAGGGCGTTGTTGCATTATCAATAATGAGAGAGTGAGAGGGTCAGTTTGGGCTTCCCCGGATAGAGTGGCGCATTTGTAAGGAGTTTCACATGAAACAATATGTGGTTATTTTAGTGATCTTTATTTTTTTAATTGGTTGTGCTGGTAAAGCGGAGGCTAAAGAAATTGTTGATAGGCGCGGCGGGGAAGTCAGCGTGCTTAAATACGATGACGATTCCTGGGAATTGCAGGTTGGTGGAAAGCCGTATTTTATCAAAGGAGTTGTTTTTGTCCCGGTTAAAGTGGGTGAAGATCCCTCACAAGCGTGAAGAGGGACGTTGTTGCTTTATTGCTTTACTCTGTAGATGTCCGCACCGCCTTGGAAGTAACTATAAAATCTTATTCACGCTAAACGTCTATCAATAGCTATTCTGCCAACATGTCTTCATTGGCTACCACCTTGGTGCAAACATAATATTCGTTATACGACATTGCTTTATAGGATTATCTGTCAGGGTAGGGCAATGTACCTATAACGAGATATTATGTTCGCTTCTTAAGGCAGATAGATCCTTAACCAAGAATCAGAAACAACCAGAATACAATCAATGCGGAATCAATCTGTGAAGAGGGGCGTTGTTGCTTTATTGCTTTACTCGAAGAAACCTGGTCTTACAAATTGACCAGAACACCCAAGTAAAGCAATAAAGCAACAACGTCCCTTTAAAAGCCCATAGGAAAGAGGTTGTAATGAAAATACCAACGGTCTAATTAGGCAATTCTTTCCCAAAAACACGGACTTTAATAGCGTGAGTCTAGAAAAGATTTAAGAAGTTGAGAGAAAGATAAACGGCAGACCAAGAAAAACATTAGACTGGATGAAACCTTGTGAAGTGTTTGATGAAGCGTTGCGTTAAAACTTAGAATCTACACTGGTCCCGTATGAGAAAATTTTTCGACCTTGTCGCCACAATATTGGGTGGTTAGGGTTTGGGGTATCCTGACACTAATTGGAAAGTATAGATAAGAAGCACATTAAATATGTAGTAATTGTTAAATGCATCAGATAGCATGTCAGGTATAAGCTTCAGCGTGGGACGACTTGGTGGTGAATTGGATTTATGAGTTTATTGTAAGTTGTTTAATTGGTAATTAAGATACAGGGAGAAGCGGAATGTTTAAACAATTAGGGTTATTGGTTTGTTTTGCAGTGATGTTAACAGGTTGTGCGTCAACTAATTATATTGGTGAAGACCAGTCTGTTCGTTATTATGATTTATCTTATGATAAGACCTTTGCGGTGGCAGAGCAAGCGGTTGAAGTGTCAGGTATGACAATAAAGAATATTGATAAGGCTGGCCATAAAATTGAAGCTAAAGCTGCTCCAAGCTTTTGGACATCGTCACTCCTCAACGTCATCGCTGGTGGCGATACGGTTCAGGTTAATATTACAGAAATAGCCGTTGCAAGCACCAAGGTATTTGTGCAGGTCTTTGCTAGTGGAGATATTATGGATCTTGGCCGTAGTGCTCGCGTGGTTAAGACTTTTTATAAACATATGGATGAGATCGTCAATCAGCGCAAAAGTGTAGAGTAAATTTGTGAACAGAAAGCAATCATTGCTCATATACGCTGTATTGCTTATATTTTGTTCAGGATGTGCAGGTCGAGCTGCGAATCCAGTGTCTATTTATCAGCATGGCGACACAGATAAGTCGTGTCCTAATTTGGAATCTGAGCTAAAAATTATACAATCTCAGATAGTCGAGCTTATCCCAAGCGCTGATAAAACTGCCAAAAATTGGATACTTGGCACTACGGGATACTTTTTGATCGTTCCATTATTTTTCATGGACTTAAGTAAGGCAGAACAGCAAGAGGTTAACGCCTTGCGGCATCGCTATAATTACTTATTATCTGTGGCTGCTGATAATGTGTGTGGTTTTGACCGGGAGCCTTTGCCAAGTTTTGGTGACAAGAAGGTAATGAAATCGTTTCATGAGCAGAATAAGGTGATGTTTCCTGAGGCTTAGTTTTAAAACTCATTGTAATTAATGGGATGAACATGAATATCGAGTTGGCCAGCACCTTGCCCGTTTGGCGGTAAGTTGCTGGCCCGCATGTTTTGGGACAACGCTTAAGATCAAGAAGTTACGTCCCGATTTGCAAGCTAGGGATACTGGCAGACGCTCGCAGTTGGCTAAAATATTCAGGATGAAGTATCAATGAGAACAAGATCATCAAATCATATATATGTGTTAGTTTTGATTTCGGCGTTAACTAGTGGGTGTGCGACGATTGTTAATTCACCCAATCAAGATGTGCCTATATCATCTTATCCGCGTGGCGCTAGAGTGATAGTTGATGGGGGAGAAAGCTACATAACTCCCACGATTTTGAAATTGAAGCGTAAGCAGGATCATTCGCTATTGTTCAAGAAAAGCGGTTATGACGACTTGGTCTTCAAGATAACACGTAGTCTGAGTGGTGCAGTTGCAGGTAATATTCTTGTCGGTGGTCTGATTGGCTTGGGTGTTGATGCTATTTCTGGAGCTGGTTATAAGCTTGTCCCTAAAGAAGTTATGGTCACTTTATTACCCAAGTCTAATCCTTCCAAGGCGGGTATCCCAGCGGTTGCTAGAACATCATCCACTGGGCCGGCCGGGGTTCAGAACTATCCGTCACAAGAAAAAATTGTTACACCCGCTTCTCAAATAACAGCTGCTGATGCCGCACCCTCCACTGCAACGATACAACCTAGACAACAAATAAAAATTATACAACCGCCGCAGATAAAATATCATGATGATGATTTTTATGATGCGAATAAAATTATAGATTTGTATAAGTTTCGCCGTATCACGATGGCTGAATATAATAAGGCAATGGTTATGATTGATGCCCAAAAGAGACGCGACGCACACACCTACATAAACAACCTCATGAAATATCGCTAAAAATGTTTCATTCAGATCAGGGCTCACAATACCAATCGTTAAAGCTCAGCCCTCTGTGCCAATATAGGTGAGACACTTTCTTATGGTAAATTGAGATAAGAAGTGTGGAGACTAAAAAGATCAATAATATGAATGGATTGAATAATAAGGTAGTGATTCCATAACTAGAGGTTCTGGAGAAGAAAACCAGCAATCACCGATCGGGTCCAGAAAAACTCAGGATTTTAGAAAAGATTGACGCTAATCCAAGTTTAAAGGGGGCTATTATCCGGAACGTGTCAATGAGAATGAGACACTTAACAATTTTAATTAAAGAGCATTTACCGCCTCCTCCGGCGTTGCATTTGCTTCATCCTTGGGTTTATTGATCCATGCAGTTATAGGTGCCGTCCATAATTTGGGCACTTTATTCTTAAATCGAGTTGGGTTGGCTTTGAAAGCCAATTGCATAGTTACATTCCTTTTATCAAGAATCTCCTGTTCTCGATTATAGTGCAGGGATTCTGGTGTAAGTAGAGCAATGCCAGAGCGTTTGTATTAAGGCAGTGAATGAATGCGGTTTTAACAACTCTGAAATAGCAGATGCATTACAGATCAATAGATCAAGTGTATTGAGGCGTCTATCCAAGACCTTAGTAAAGCAATAAAGCAACAACGCCCCTCTTTATAATTGATTTCAGGGAGCGTATTTTAGTTAATTCGTAATGAGTGATAAAGGTGAAGTTTGGGGGTTGGTTTATATGGGGAGCCAATTAAAATACCGTGCTTCATAGCGCGGTATTTTTTATTATGGCGAACGCGTATGCTAAACTAGGCTCATGAGAAAATTGATTATTCTACTCGCTTTGCTAAGTATGTTTCAGGGCCCCTCACTTGCGACTGCCGCAAGCTCATTACCAGATGATTTATTACTGCAACCAGCGCTGATTACTTTGAATAACCAGGCTGGATCAAGCGGAACGGGTTTTTTTGTGCATTGGACTGATGGCCACTTGTATTTAGTGACTGCTAAACATGTTTTTTTGACCATGGATAAGGCAACTGGTGAATATAAGCTAAGGAGTGATAAAGCCACAGTGCTTTGTTATCCACGTGAGCAGCATTTTAAAGATGCCTTGCGATTCCATTTGGACCTACCAAAACTCTATCGAGAACAAAAACTACGATCACACCCATCCCGCGATATTATTGTCGTACGTTTTACACAAGGAGATTCGATTAATCATCCTAATGAGGCTAAAAAAAGACGCATGATTGATGGGGTTCAGCAGGCCGCTGATAGTGGTGAGGGCACAATTAATGCTTTTCCGCCAAATGCTTTATTACCTTTTGAGCAAACCGCTGTCTCTAATGATGTATATATTTTTGGTTACCCCAATTCATTGGGGATTAAAAATGTTCCCCAAATCGAATACGAAAAGCCATTATTACGTAAGGGAATTGTGGCGGGTAAGAACTATCAATTAAAAACTTTGATTTTGGATTGCCCGTCATTTTACGGAAATAGTGGCGGGCCTGTGGTGCAAGTGGAATCGGTGTCTTTTGGAGTGAACGAATTTAGGCTGATTGGCGTTGTGTCGCAATTCATTCCTTTTGAGGACGGTTGGATTAATTTAAGGCATGGTTTAAAGAACACCCAACTTGAGAACTCTGGTTACTCCGTAGTGATGCCAACGGATAATGTGGTTGAGCTTTTGAAATCTTTCTAGTAAAGGAGATAGGCCCATTTTTCTAGTGTCAAGAGTATCAAGGGGCACGATGAGGTAACTCGAGTTTGGCGGACACTAAAAAATGAGGGCTCCTTAAAAGACGGTCAAAAATGCTCATAGAGATGCCAGATAATAAGAAGTAGGCGACTAACAAAGGAATGAATTATGTCAGAATCACAGCGTCATATTGTCGATAAAAAGAAAAGTTTTAAAGAGTATATTGCTTTGAGTTTGAAAGGGTTTTGTATGGGGATTGCAGACGTGATTCCTGGGATTTCAGGAGGAACCATTGCGTTCATGCTTTCTATTTATGAGGATTTGATTCTTAGCATCAAGTCTTTTGACCTTAATTTTGCAAAACTTATTTTTACAGGCAAAATTAAACAAGCTCTTGAAGTCATTCCCTGGCGTTTTCTTCTCGCTTTAGGCGCAGGTATTGTGGCAGCGGTTATTTCAATGGCAAAAGCTGTGACTTGGCTCCTAGAGCATCATCCTATTTTAATCAATGCTTTCTTCTTTGGACTCATTCTTCTCACGGTTCCTATTATTGGTCGCAGGCTTAAAAAATGGAATGTGCCTAACGGGTTCGCCCTTATTTTTTCTTCCGTTAGTTCTTTTTATTTGGTGATGATGGTTCCCATGCAAACACCAGAGGCGTGGTGGTTTATTTTCTTGAGCGGAGCTCTCGCAATCTGCGCCATGATCCTACCTGGAATTTCAGGGTCTTTTATTCTCCTCTTACTTGGCAAGTATGATTTTATTTTAAATGCGATTCATGAGAGAGAAATCTCGGTCATTCTAACCCTGATGTGTGGCATGGCGGTGGGTTTGCTCTTATTTGTGCGTGTACTAGAGTGGCTATTTAGAAAAGCGCATGACTTAACCATTGCGATTTTGACAGGGTTTGTTGCGGGGTCGTTAAATAAAATCTGGCCATGGAAAAATGTCTTAGAAACGATTACGACCGAAAAAGGAAAAGTGCTTCCTGTGAATATAGAGAATGTTTTGCCTAGGACATTTGACGGGTATTTCTTTTTGGCCATAGGATTATTTGTGCTAGGAAGCTTTCTAGCTTATCTATTATTCTCTCATTCTGAAAAGAAAGAAACAGGCGAACACCTAATTTAACCCTTACCAATATAGGGCTAAATATTTTCTTATAAAAGGTTTAGTGAAGAAATGCACGCAGCATCCTTTGAAACAAGAAAGGTGCTGGCTTTTTTATTTATACCTTTTATGTATGTGTTTTTCTATTTAAGGTAGAGCTGTAATGCGGGGGTTAAGTGGTAATTTGGCTACATATGATATGGAGCAACCTGTTCCCAAGGGACCTGTTCCCGTATGCTCATTATGCTTTGGTGTTAGCGGTTGAGTGACGGTAGATTGCATGGTAGGATATCCTAATGCGAATTAACGTGCTAAATAAACAAGTAGTTGTTGCATTGATGGTGTTTACTTATTTGATCGCACCCTGCACGCCCACCGTTTGCCATGCTTTGACGAACGTAGTTGAGAACGAAGCAGCCGATCATCATGACCATGCAGGAAAAGTACACAGCCATGAACATGGCGCAGATCATCACGCTATACCTCGTTGTGATAGGACCCCGGCTGTCACTAATCAAAAAGCACAATCTTCGCATGCCGGCGCTTTGGAAGAGTCACAGGTTTCATTATCTGCACTCATAGATGCATTTCAGGATTTGCAACGGACACCTATGCCAAATCTGGGGGCGCCTCGTCCACAGCTTGAGCAAGTCTACCTCTCTGCTTTTTCAGCACACGCTCCACCCGCATAAACTTACCCCACTTGTAATTTCACTAGATTTCTAAGTTACTTTTTTAACAAAAATGTTTTTTCTATGGACGGGTACGTTTATGATCAAAAAATATAATCTATTTACAGTTATGGCTTTATTTATGCTGACTATTTTGCATTTATATAGCGAAGATGTTAGTGCTAGCGAAAGTAGCCAAACAATGAATGAAACGCGCGCAAAGTTCTCGACTGAAAGTACCGCAGTTTCTTTCACTACGTTGGAACAGGCCATTCAAAAAGCGCTCGAAGCGTCCCCGCGATTGCGTTCAGCCACAGCGTGGCTTGATGGCGCAAAGGGTTATGCCCTACAAGCTGGTGTATTACCTAATCCCACAATAGAAATTGAAGCAGAAAATATTGCTGGCACGGGTAACTTTAGTGGTATTGATAGCGCTAATATTACTTATAGTATTTCTCAAAGGCTTGAGATTGGTGGTGAGCGTGGTTATCGCAAAAAGGCAGCAAAACAAACAGTCATGCAAGGCCAATATGATTTGACCATCGTACGGCTTAACCTGATTCGAGATGTTCGTGTGGCCTATGCTGACGCTGTATCAGCGCAAGATATGCTGACACTTGCCAGGGAACGTAAAGATCTAGAACAAGCCATGATTGAAACGGTTAGAAAGCGCGTGAACTCCGCTTCTGCGCCTGAAATCCAGCTTCGCAAAGCCGAAATTGGATTATCTACCGCACATGTATTCGTTGAGCGGTTGGAGCGTGAATTGAAACACACCAAGCATGTCCTAGCCAGTCTGTGGGAGGGGCATGATGAACCAATAACCTTGGATAATAGCGAATTCACAACCTTGACAATACCCCCAAGCGAAGACATGGTTGAGGCAATGCTATCACAAACAGCAGATTTAAAACGCTGGGAAGCAGAAAAAGATCGTGCCAAGGCTATCTTCAAGTTGGAACAAGCCGAAGCCATTCCCAATCCAATTTTCTCATTCAGCGTTCGCGATATAAGGGAAAGTAACGATCAGGCATTGGTTGTGGGAGTTGCCTTGCCAATCCCTGTATTTGATCGAAATCGCGGTAATATCGATCACGCTAGAAGCATGATTAACAAGGCAAAAAGCGATCAGGTTGATTCGCATATTAATTTGCGAAATAAAGTGTTTGAATGGCTTGAGAACGAAGTCAATGCTTATCACCACGCTCAAACCTTAAAAATGGATATCATACCCGCCGCAGAAGAAGCTTTTGAGTTAGCGCGTGATGGTTATCAAACAGGACGTTTTCCTTATCTCGAAGTATTAGATGCGCAACGCACGCTCTTTGAAGTCAAAGAACAATATATCGTAGCACTTAATCAATATCATAAAGCCTCTGCTTTTGTGGAGCGGTTAACAACCACAGTAGGAGATATGAACAATGAATAAACTATGGATGATGATGGTGTTTGGTTTTGTCCTCATATTAGGACAGCCAACATCTTTTGTAGAATTATCGGCTTATGCGCAAGAGGGTGGCCATGAAGAAGAGAAAGAACAAGAGCGAGGTCCAAAAGGCGGCAAGCTGTATCGCAGTGGTAAATTTGCTGTTGAAGTCAAAATTGTAGAAGCCAATACGCCACCACGATTTCATGTCTATGCTTACAGCAAAAATAAAATTATTGATCCAACCAAGGTTAATTTAAAAATCGAACTTAAGCGCATTGATGGGGAAATCAATCGCTATGATTTTATACCCGAAAAAGGTTCGCTGGTAAGTAATGGCATTGTGCCCGAGCCGCATTCTTTTGATGTAAAAATACACGCCACCTATAAAGGAAAAACACATCAATGGGAATTTGAGTCACATGAAGGCCGCACACAAATTAGCGAACAAGCTGCTCGTGAAGCTGGTGTTAAAGCTGAAAAAGCAGGCGGCGCTACCATTGGTGAATATACTCGATTGACGGGACAGATCACTCTTAATCGCAACAGCACCGCACAGATCCGAGCTCGTTTTCCTGGTATTGTCAAAAGTGTGAATGCTATGTGGGGACAGGACGTTAAAAAGGGTGATGTGCTAGCAAAGATTGAAGCTAATGAAAGCTTGAATGTGTATGACGTGGTTGCGCCCATGGACGGGATAATTTTGACGAGAAATACCAATATTGGTGATGTTGCTAGAGACATTCCATTATTCACACTAGCGGATCTTTCGGAAGTATGGGCAGAGTTTCACGTTTTTCCATCTGATTTGCCAAAAATTGCTAAAGGGCAAATAGTGAATGTTTATACGATTAGCGGTGTTCAGAACAAAACGTCTCATATAACCAAAGCACCAGTAAAAATGCTATTACCCATGGCAGACCCTAATTCTCAAACCGTGCTGGTGATTGTTCCGCTGGATAATAGTGAGGGCGTGTGGCATCCAGGCATGACAGTGAGAGGTGAGGTGCTAGTTGATGAAAAGTATGTGCCTTTGGCTGTTAAAACTTCTGCACTTCAATCTTTTCTCGATTTCACCGTGGTTTTTGCTAAGTTTGGCGACACCTATGAAGTGCGTATGCTTGACCTGGGTATGAATGACGGTGAGATGGTAGAGGTTTTGGCTGGTTTAAAATCAGATACGGAATATGTCACTCAAAATAGCTTCTTGATCAAGGCGGATATCGAAAAATCAGGAGCCGGTCATGACCACTAAAATAGAAAATACATCAATACTTGAACGGATTATTCATTATTCTATTCAACATCTTTGGCTGGTGATGATATTGGTTGTTGGCGTTATGGCGCTTGGTATTTATAATTTTAACAGGCTTTCTATCGATGCTGTGCCAGACATCACCAATGTGCAAGTACAGATAAACACCGAAGCTGAGGGATATTCCCCATTAGAGATGGAGCAACGCGTCACTTTTTTAGTGGAAACGGCATTGGCCGGCCTTCCAAAACTTGACTATACGCGCTCTCTATCTCGCTATGGCCTATCACAAGTAACTGTTGTGTTTGAAGAAGGAACGGATATCTATTTTGCGCGTCAACTCATTGGCGAACGGTTGCAGGAAATCAAAGGCGAATTACCCGATGGATTAGAACCCGAAATGGGACCAATTGCCACAGGGCTTGGTGAAATTTTTATGTATATCGTGGAAGCTGATCCAAACGCCAAAAAAGAAGACGCTACGGCCTATACGCCGATGGACCTACTCACTTTACAGGAATGGGTTATTCTTCCACAGCTTCGCAACATAAAAGGTGTAATCGAAGTCAATTCAATTGGTGGTTATGAAAAGCAGTTTCATGTTATGCCGTACCCTGATCGGTTGCTTGCTTATAACGTGACTGTCCACGATGTGATACAAGCGCTTGAGAAAAACAATGAGAATATCGGTGCTGGTTATATTGAGCGCAACGGCGAACAATATCTCATACGCATGCCTGGACAGGTAGAAACCTTAGAGGATATTCGCAATATTATTGTCACCAAAAAAGACGAATTGGTAATCCGTATCGGACAATTGGCTGATGTAGACCTTGGTTCACCACTTCGAACGGGTGCTGCCACACAAAATGGTGACGAGGTGGTGTTAGGTACAGCAATGATGCTTATGGGCGAAAATAGTCGTGAAGTATCACAACGGGTAGCAAACAAGCTAGTAGAAGTAAACAAATCTCTTCCTCCAGGTGTAATTGCTAAGCCTGTTTATGATCGCACAAAGCTTGTAGATCGTACTATTAAAACTGTAAAAACCAACCTTATTGAAGGAGCGATTTTTGTTATCGTGGTTTTGTTCTTGCTCTTGGGGAATTTCCGAGCGGCGCTCATCACCGCTATGGTAATACCGATCTCAATGCTCATGACTATTACGGGTATGGTAGGAAACAAGGTGTCAGGAAATCTTATGAGCCTTGGCGCGCTCGACTTTGGCTTGATCATTGATGGCGCAGTAATTATCATTGAAAACTGTATGCGTAGATTTGGAATCATGCAGCGCGAACTTGGACGGATACTCACTCGTGAGGAACGTTTTAAGCTCACGGCCGAAGCCACATCAGAGGTAATCAAGCCGAGTATTTTTGGGGTGTTGATTATCACAGTCGTGTATTTGCCGATCTTTTCTCTCACAGGTATTGAAGGCAAGATGTTTCATTCAATGGCCTTTACAGTGGTAGCAGCACTTTTATCTGCTTTAGCCCTATCTTTAACCTTTGTTCCGGCCGCAGTGGCACTCTTTGTTACTGGAAAGGTTAAAGAAAAGGAAGGTAAAGTTATGCGCTATGCAAAACTAGGTTATGCGCCCATATTAAATTGGAGCTTACGCCGCCCGGTAATTGTAATTAGTATTTCCGTTCTGTTGATTTTTATAAGCTTGTTCGGAGCGTCGCGCATGGGCACTGAGTTTATTCCAAACCTTGATGAAGGTGATATTGCTATGCATGCCATGCGGATTCCGGGTACGAGTCTCACGCAAGCGGTTGCAATGCAGGCCACATTAGAAAAACGCTTAAAAGAGGAATTTCCTGAAATTCGGGAAATTTTTGGTAAGATTGGAACACCCGAAGTGGCGACTGATCCTATGCCGCCAAGTGTGGCTGATACATTCGTGATGTTAAGCCCGCGGGATGAATGGCCCGATCCTTCCAAAACCAAAACTCAATTGGTGAAAGAAATGGAAATCGTTGCCAAAACCGTGCCAGGCAATAATTACGAATTCACTCAACCAATTCAGATGCGTTTTAACGAGCTTATTTCTGGAGTACGGAGTGATTTGGCTGTGAAGATTTTTGGGGATGATCTAGATGTCATGCTGGAAGTAGCCGAACAAGTGGAAAAAGAACTTAAGTTAATTCCGGGTGGCTCAGATATCAAAATTGAACAAGCCACAGGATTACCGGTTCTGTCTATTTTGCCTGATCGTGAGGCAATGGATCGCTACGGCTTAAATATGTCCGATGTGCAGGATATTGTGCAGATAGCGATGGGTGGTCGTGAAGTTGGAACACTCTTTGAGGGCGATAGGCGTTTTGACATCGTGGTGCGTCTGCCAGAGCATTTGCGTACTAATATCGAAGTACTTAAAGATCTTCCCATTCCACTTCCAACCTTTAATGCTAGCCATCATGATGGAATTGGTTATGTGCCATTAAAAGAAATAGCGAAGCTAGAAATTTCTTATGGCCCGAACCAAATTAGCCGTGAAAATGGAAAACGCCGTGTGGTGATTACCGCCAATGTCCGTGATCGTGACTTGGGAAGTTTTGTAGAAGAAGTTAAAGAGCGTATTGATCAGCGTGTTGATATTCCAACCGGTTACTGGACAGAGTATGGTGGCACGTTTGAACAGCTCATATCTGCGAGAGAGCGTTTGATGATAGTTGTGCCAGTCGCCTTAGCGCTAATTTTTGGTCTGCTTTTCATGGCCTTTAATTCGGCAAGGACAGCATTGATCATATTCTCTGGTGTGCCGTTCGCGTTTGTTGGAGGTATTGCCGCACTGATGATTCGAGGTATACCGCTTTCGATCTCAGCCGGTATCGGTTTTATTGCGCTATCGGGTATTGCGGTGCTGAATGGCGTGGTGTTGATATCATTTATCCGAAAACTTCAAAACGATGGTCTGGGGCTGCAAGATGCGATTATTAATGGTGCTAATACACGATTGAGGGCTGTATTGATGACTGCGCTAACGGACGCACTAGGCTTTATTCCAATGGCATTGAGCGCAGGGGCTGGGGCGGAAGTTCAAAGACCTCTTGCAACCGTAGTTATTGGAGGCGTTATATCTTCCACCATTCTTACATTGCTAGTATTACCTGTCCTGTACAGATACTTTCCTGAAAATGTACAATTCTGGC
>JBLINS010000036.1:0-23741 GCA_047639455.1 Candidatus Omnitrophota bacterium | reverse complement strand
GTTGATCCGAAAACAAAAACGCCATTGTCCCTATAGCTGTTGTTAATACCGCCAAACAAGATGGCACAAAAACCGAATAATACCTAGCTTTGAATGGTATCGAGTCATGCTCCCGATTGGAACCTAAACGATGATAGAGATGAATTGCATTAGTCAAACCTATGCAATACATCAGCGGTATCATCAAAAGTGATAATAAGCTGATTTGCTTGCCGGCTAAATAAAATAACGCCATAGCGAATTCGAGACTTATAGCCAAGCAAATAAAAACCGCAATGACTAGTCGAAAGTCTTTAAATATCACCGCCATACAAATAATACTAATCAATGCCAATAAAGCAATAATCATTGGAAGATCTTTTTTAAATGCATTTTGTAGCTCTTGACCAAAATATGCCGGTCCAGCTATATGGGTATCAAATCCAGCTTGTTCCAAGGCTGACTGAGTATGCGTCAAAAATGAATGTTGCTGCCCCGAATCAATATCGGGCTTAAAATAAGTAACTAAACCCATATAATGACTATCATCAGATATTAAGAAATTTTGCATCACAGAACTTTCTTTAGCTAAAGAATCCCATAATGATTTAAAACGGACAAAATTCCTTTTTGTAATCAACGCCATATCATGGCGTGTCGCCAAGTAATTAATGGGGTCTGTGCTCTCAGAAATAGACGCATCTTGATTAATGGCTTTAACAATGTCCAAAAAGCGATTTATCGAATCTACACTGAAGAATATTTGATCTGAATCCAAATGAAATAAGAGCGCATTATCCCCTCCATATTCTTCGGTGAAGCTTTGATAAATGGCGTAACTGGGGTGTGATGGAGATAGCCAGGCCTTATAATCATGTTCAAAATGAAGCTGGCTTAGAGGAATAAGACTTAAAGCACCAAATATTATGGCTATAAGTGTAATACCTACAGAGATTCGGCGATTTGGCATGTGAGTTCATTTTCGTGACCAATAAAGAAATGGTCACCGGCATTAATACGCGTGATATTCTTAGGCTCAGATAGAGTTTGATAAATCTTTTGAAGTTCGTCTTCAGGACAGGCAAAGTCACCCGGCGCATAATAAATCAATTTATGCTTAGGCATTTGAAGATGGGTATTAGGAATATCCCACTTTGCTATAGGGGGTGCCACCAAAAAAACTTTTTTAATTTGAACATATTTGTAGCCTAAATCTAAGGCCGGTAAACAGCCAAAGGAATAACCTAATACATTTTGGTGTTCAATATCGTCAAAAGCTTGAATCAAGTATTGATAGGCAGCAATGGAGTCTAAGTGGATTTTTTGTTCATACTCCGGACATGTTGACTTATCCCAAAACTCTTTTTGATTTTGTTTTAAGTCAATGTCACATTGACTATTCCCCATACCACGATAATTAAAACGCAAGGCCACATGCCCCGCCTCAGCAACCACTTTCGAAATAGCTTTAATCACATTATTATTCATATCACCACCCAAAAAAGGGTGTGGTGACAGAATTAGTGTTAATGCCCCTGGTATTTTCAAATCTTCCTTATAACTAAGCACACCTTCTAGCTTAAGATCACCTGAAAGTATAGCAACAACCTCTTCAATCATATGCTAATTATAATGCTTCTTTAGGCAGGCGCAAATAAGTTTCGAATAAATCATTGTCATCAAACTCGAATTGATCAAAATATATCAATTGCGTCGTTCTCTGACGAGGATGACCAGCGTGATACATGCCTGTTGGTGACAAAAGGCCGCATTCTTCACGATGAGCTTTGCGAACCAAGCCTGATGGTTCAAATAAACTTGCCTTATGACCATGGTAGTCTAATTGCTCCAATTCATCATAGGCGGCTAGACGATACGCTTGTGTCTCTTTAGAATTGTAATTATTAGCACTTTGTTCAACTGGTATAATGCTCATGAGCTGATGCGTTCCTGCCTCATAAGACAAGGCCACGCGACCCGATTGGCCTGCCTCAAAATGAATTAATTCTGGCATAGTCGCATCAATCTTATTTGGCACAGCATTCTCTAAAACAAATATTTTGCCTTCAAGTGGCTGAATAAATATCTGCTTAGCCACTTCTTCCAAATTAGCAGAAGGAAACACCTTATAATAACAACCGCAATTAGAAACAGACTCGAATAAGATGGGTTCTTGATCACGATTGAGTGTGATTCGCAAAGTCCATCCCTCAAGAATTCCAGCTTCGGGATCATTAACACCGTGCACTGGAGGGTGTTCCGGAAACCAAATCACGTAGACCAATTGTGTTAATTCTATTCCTGATATTTTCTTTTGTTCTACATAAGAATATACGGTTGGTTTATGAATATTAACCGTTGGTGTCGCATCAGCCAAATCGTTTCCTGTCAGATGCACTTCACCAATTTGATCAATCGAAGCTTCGTAAGTCGGATTATGCGGCTTTTCGACGATAATAGTTGGTGCATACAATTCAAGTGGTGTATTTTGTTTGTCTGGCGGTTGATACAGCGTGACTTTGTCAAAATTAACCTCTTGAGCTAATCGATTATCTGTCAAAATATGATAGGCCTTCCAGCCCTCAATAAAGGGCTTGGCAAATAAAGATAGGATTTTGCGACCCGTTTCTCCTGTCTCGCCTTTTTGATGACTACGAATCCTAGATTGCGTGTATCCGATATATTGATTAAGGGATTTAACCGAAGTCTTGCTACCAACCACATCTATCAGCTCATCTAATTCATATTTGGTCTTTCGATCATGCAAGGCCTGATATGCTTGCTGCTGATCAAAGGGTAGATGCTTCCATTCCATTTCAATAACTTCTTCACCTATGCGGCTAGCTTCTTTTAGTATAGAAATAAAGCTTTGTTTTTGGAGCTCAAGAGTATTTAGTTGCCGGGATTCCTCTAAGCGCTCTCGTAGACCATAAGAAAAGACAAGCGATTCATAGCCCTTCAAGCTTGGATAACGCGCATCCAGAACTTTTGCCTCATCTAATAATTGATACACACTTTGAATTTTTTTCTGACTTGGTTTGGCAAAATTTGATTCAGAGGCCAGAAGTGACGTTGTCAAAATCAATGTCCCGACTAAAATGAATGTGTTTATTAAGTTAAATTTTTTCATTTACCCCCCCCTAAGCAAATTTTTTGACGTGTTTTTTAAATACAGCCGTCACAATGGGAATTAATTGTTGAATTTGAGACTTTTGAATTGTTAGTGGTGGCATGAATGTCAAAACATTGCGACCAGGGCCGGTCTTACCAACAAGCACACCCTTGTCTTTAAGCTCCTCAAGCATTAAGTCCATTTGTGAGCTAGCTGGACTTCCATTAGCCAAAATCAATTCCATTCCAATCATCAAACCCTTACCTCTCACCACACCTATGAATTTATATTGTTTTTTTAATTGGGTGAGTTCCTTTTTTAAAAACACACCCAATGCTTTGGACTTTAGGTGCAGTTGATTCCGGTTCATGAATGCAATTGTTGCTCTTGCTGCTTCAGAACAAACCAAATTTCCTCCATAAGTTGATGCGCCCGGCTTGGTATAAACTTTGGCTATTTTGTCTGTGGTCATAAAAGCAGCTATGGGCAATCCATTGCCCAAGGCCTTACACACACTTAGAATGTCAGGCTTAATACCATAATGTTCAAAGGCAAACCTTTTGCCGGTGCGACAAAACCCGGTTTGCGCTTCATCAACAATGAGTAATACACCAGCCTGTTTTAAATAGGTGTGCACTTTTTTAAAATACTCTATAGGCGGGACTTGAATGCCACCATTACCCTGAATAATTTCGACAATCATAGCCGCAATTTTTTTAGGCCGTTTAACCAAGACTTTTTGAACCTCATCAGCACATGCTATTTTGCAAGTGGGGTATTTAAGCCCAATTGGGCATTGGCTACAATTCGGTGCTGGCACAAAATTCACATTCTTAGGCAAAAAGGGATCTGTACGCCAAAAAGGTATGCCTGTAGCCGCCGTAGTTAACTCAGTCCGTCCATGCAATGAGCCGGTCAGCGCTATAAAATCAGGTCTTTTTGTATAAATGCGCGCTAATAACATCGCACCCTCATTAGCTTCGCTTCCACTAGCACAAAAGAAACTACGTTTTAATCCGGACCCTACAAATTGAGCTAATTCTTTAGCGAGTTTGAGCATGGGTTCTGTTAAATATATGGTCGTTGTATGCTCCAATGTTTTTAATTGTTTAATGGCTGCACGAACAATTTGGGGATTAGTATGACCGCAATTCACAACTCCCACGCCCGAATATGAGTCTATATAACGCTTGCCATCAGAATCATATACATAAATGCCCTTACCTTTTTTTAGCAACATAGGCTTTTTGTAAAAATGATATAGGCAAGGCATGAGATATTTCTTTTTGGACTTCAAGGCTTGTTTAGGATTATTAAGCATATATTATCTCCGGTTCAAACTCTTCCTTTAATAAACCAATCATTTTAGCTCGATGATACACTTCGCAAAGACCCTGACGCACATCTTCAGGCATGGACAAAGTGTCATTATTAGCAAATTTGTGTACAAAGTCATCTCGAATACCCATTTCTGCCTCACAACTATATTGATTGGCATACTGCATGGCCTCATCCGGATATTGCATAGCATAAGTCATGCTATCTTTTAATAATCCACTCAATTGCTTTAATACAGGCATACCCAAAGCACGCCTAGCCACTGTAAGCCCAACAGGCAAGGGTAAGTTTGTATCTTCAAACCAACGTTCTCCTAAACAACAAATTTTTTCTATACCACGTACGCGGTAATTCATTAATTCCTCATGAATAAAAACACCCGCATCAACCTCACCGCTAAGCACTGCAGCCATAACTTCATCAAATTCCATAGGCACAGGTATAAAATCACGGTAAAAATAATTAGTCAAAAAAAAGCCCGTTGTATAAATACCCGGTATAGCAACTTTTTTGCCGGCCAAGTCTTGAATGCCACTACCTGCCTTTGCCCCCAATACAGGTCCATAACCCCGACCCACACTTGAACCTGAAGCAAGAATAACGTATTTATCCCTAATTTGGGGATAAAGTACTGATGAAATTGCCGTCACATCTAATTCATTTCGCAAAGCCATTTCATTCAACGTTTGAATATGATTCTTTAAAAAGTGCATTTTGAATTCACGAGCTTGCGATAATTTATTATGCTCTAGAGCATAATAATGAAAAGCATCATCAGGATCAGGCGTGTATCCAAAGCTTATTTCAACCTCTGATTTATTTTTTTTCATTAATATATCCCCGCTTCAATTTTAATACCCCGATTCATAAGTGGTCTGGGATCTGTGATATATCCATCACGATTCACCAAAGCAGTATCGTTTTCGCATACATTAGGCAAAAACATAGATTCATCCAAACGATGAAAAACTAACCGCCCGCGTTCTCCTGGATTAGTGCATTGATTTAAAGCATGCTGGTCGGGTTCGCCTGACATATCATTGATTAATTTGATATGCAAACGATTGGAGGGAACTTTGTAGTCTATATGCCCCTCATGATATCTCAAATCAATATCAGCATCACATACTCCACAAAGGGAGTTCCCAAAACCAGCCAAAATCACGGTATTTTTGAATTGTTGCTTCATTATTTTTAAAACATTGTTCTCTATGGTCATACCACCTAAATAAATGGCTTTAATCTTCTGACGGTCCACTTCAATCATTGCATTACCTAATAGACTAATAATCGTCGGTGTGGTGAATAAAGCGTCAACAACTTGTATTTCTATATGCTGCATAGACTGCTCCAAAACATGCTCTAAATATCTCTTTCGGGGCACAGAACCCTCTGCTAGTTTTCTAAACCACCGCGGATCAAAATCAACACAAAATGGATCTATATGAGTTAAGGCCCTAGCAATATTATGGGCAGCCTTACCTATTAAATGTGGTCCGCTAGGTCCAACCCACAACCATCCTTGCGTTTGACCTACACCAATAAGCTCGGTTAGTTTTACAAAATTATTCACAAATATTTCTTCAAATTCATCCTCAAAATACGCAGTTACTCTAGGCTGGCCCGTACGGCCACCCGTCTCCCCAATCATGAGATGTCGCTTTTGACGTAAATATTGCATCGGAACAAAGTCTTGAATCTTTCTATGACACAAATCTTCACTTGGCATAGGGCCAAGTAACGCCAAGTCTTCTTCCGTGTGAATGCTATCCAGCACATCAAGCCCCAATACCTCTTGACGCTCTAACCAATAAACACTGCCATGTAGAGGGTCCAAGTGAATATTAAGTATTCGACGCAATCTTTGATTAAAGCTCTCTTTGTCCATATTTAATCCCACATTTCGGCCAAAACGGCATCGGTTGAATTCCTAAAATACTCGGCTAATGCATAACCAAATTTAAGCCCTATAGCCTGATCACCCAGAATCTTAATTTGACCCGAGAAAAAGGCTTCACGGGGATCTAAGACACCACGTACGATTAGTCTGAATTCATGCTCGGTCATCTCATAGACACAATCCGGTTTTCTAATATCAATGGCAATTTCAGATATCTCACCTTGCCTAAAACAAATATGACGTAATAACTCAGTTTCACCATAAACCCTAAAGCCAATATCAACATTCACATAATCAATGCTTTTGAGCAATCCATCGCCAATATTCTTCTGCGTTAAGTGGTCCAAATAGTCTTTTGCATCCCTAATATCAATAGCATCCAAAGCTTGATCAATTAATGTCTGTCCATTATCTAAAACTTGTTGATCATAAGCTTGGATATATTCTTTAGCTATATCAGCTAGTGCAGGAATCTGATTGTGGGCATGCTCAATCAAATTAAACTTAGGTTGGCTAGTCAAATAATTGTCATAGGTACTAGTGAAGCGTTGAAATTTTGATTCGAGCTTATTGCGCGGAGTTTGCAATAGATCACTTTGATCAACAAATTCTACCCCTTCTATCTGGGCTGCCTCACAGAAAGCATTTTTGATATCAGAGAATTTAATATTAATCGGTCCCAAGACATGCTTGATTCCAAATACATTATCATCCACGTCTATTTGATTCGTGATATGGTGAACAATATCGTCTATTAAGACCAAATTTAGCTCCGTATCCGGATTGGCAACGATTCTCAGGGGTATCTTCCAAACTGCGTTACCCATGTGCTCCGCATCAAATAATTTCTTCCACGTTGACTTAAGAGCAGCATCTTTCAACGCGCACGACTTAAGGAATAATAAAGATTTGAGGTAGGCGTACACAGTACCAGAAGGCAATGTCATATTTCTAAGATCGCCCCCGACAATAATACCTGGCCTATATATTTGAATACAAATATCACCCGATTGTGACTCGTTGTGCAAGAACTCTTCGGCTAAGAACTTAGAGTATTCATAAGGATTACGAAAGGTCTGGCCGAGATCAAGATCATCTGAGTTGAAGACACTAGAATATTGTCCCGCGACAAAAGCTGTACTGATATGATAAAAATGCTCTATCTCTATGCGTTTACCCAAAGCATAAGCATTCTTCGTGCCCTCAAAGTTGGTGCGTAATAAGCTCGCCTTGAGCCGCTCATCAAAACGCGTTAAACCTGCGCAATGGATTAAAATATTTGGCTTTTGTTTTAAAAAATATTGAATATTTTCGTTTGTGAGCCCAAAATTAAGCTCATGGATATCGCCAAAAAACCAATTGAGATTGATATGTGGAGCTACTCCGGCAGGAGTTAAGCCATTACGCGATATTGCCGAGACTTGATGTCCCAAGGAGAGTAATTCTTTAATTAAGTGGCGTCCAACGTATCCAGAACCACCTGTGACGAGTAAGTGTTTTTTCATATCCTAGGTATAGGATAATCAATAACACCTTAAATTATCGTTAAATTAAAATGAAATAAATTTCATTTAGGAAATTTAACCAAGAATACAGCGCCAACTGTTTGTGTTGTTTGTACTTCGATTTTGGCATCATGAATTTTGGCAATAGCACAAGCAATGCTTAAACCAAGCCCATGACCGGTCTCCACAGACTCACGCACACGATAAAAACGATCAAATATCTTCTCTTGGTCTATCGCTGGAACTCCCGGACCTTCATCCCGTATAGATGCAATCACGTGCTCATTATCCTCATCCAAATTAACCCATATATGCCCATTTTCGCGATTGTATTTAATAGCATTGTCGATTAAATTAGCAAATAATTGTTTGAGCTGTGGAGTATCACCCTGGATGTGAGAAATGGGTTTTAGTTTTAATTCTATATGAATACTTTTGGCGGCGGCCACAGGTTCATAAGAATCAGTCACATCGCGAAGAATGTCTTCCAGGCTAATGGCAATGAAGTTC
Source organism: Candidatus Omnitrophota bacterium (assembly GCA_047639455.1). GTDB lineage: Bacteria > Omnitrophota > Gorgyraeia > 2-02-FULL-51-18 > JAGOUK01 > JBLINS01. The sequence continues at coordinate 15,397 of JBLINS010000036.1, read as the reverse complement.
GTTTGTAACCTTTTAGAGTCTGCGCGCGCGATCCAAAGCATACTCTGTATCAATCTGGATAAACGGTCAAGTTCTTCTTGCTGGCTATACAGAGCATCGCTATACTCCTCCAAGCTCCTCTTTTTTGAAAGTATGACGTCAACCTCATTACGCATAACAGTTACCGGTGTATTCAACTCATGCGAGGCATCGCTTGTGAATTGAGCAATTCTATCGTAGGATTCACGAATTCTAGTTAACATACGATTAAAACTTTCGGCTAAACGATCAAACTCATCCCCACTACCCGTAATTGGCGCTTTTTTATCAAAATTTTGTACACTAATTTCCTCAAATACTGTAGCCATTTTTTGGACGGGCTTCAAAACGAGCCCAGCCAAAACCCAAGCACAAAAAATAACAAATAATAATATAGGTGGTAGCAACATTAGCAATCGACGTTGATAAAGCTCCAGTTCCATGACTACTGAAGAAGCATCCGTCTGAACGACAAGGTAACACACCTGGCCACTAGCTTGATTGTAGGCCCTCCCCGCTGCCAACATTTGAGGGAGAGTTTTGGTTTCTGAATTAATTTTTATATCTTTAAAATAGGTTGATTGGGGTGCATCTTTCAAGAATTCAACAATATCCGCCTGATCTATGAAGTGCGCACCTTCAAAATCAGCAGGTTGTATAAAATGGCCCTCCGCATCAAAAATAGTGAAAGCATGTGAATACTCCTCATTGATAGATAATTCATTGCGAATATGCGCCAAGGTTCTGTCAACAACGCCTCGCTCTTCTATAAAAGTGACCAATTCTTGGATTTCATGATGAATATAACGTCTAGTTTCATTAAAAAGATGTGTTTTCATACTTGAATATATATAGGACAAGACAATCACAATAACCAAAAAAAGAAAAATTGCATTCCAAAGGGACAATCTGACTTTGGCATGGCTAAAAGAACTGAAGATATTGAATTTCATTAAGCTAGGCGATAACCCACGCCCTTAATCGTGGTGATTAATTTGTGGCTAATATCTGTATCAATTTTTTCTCTGAGGTGTTTGACGTGAACATCGATCACATTTGAGGCCACGTTGAACGAGTAATCCCAAACCTTTTCGCTAATCATGGTGCGAGTGATGGTTTTATTAGGATTTTCTAACAAGAATTGTAGAATAGCGAATTCTTTAGGCCTTAATTCAATGACTTTATCCTCGCGTGTTACCGTACGAGTTAGTACGTCCATGTGGATATCCTTAAAAGTTAATACATTATTTATTTGTCCAGAATGTCTTCTATGGATAGCACGAATACGTGCCAATAACTCTGAGAATGCGAAAGGTTTGTTCAAATAGTCATCAGCGCCTATATTCAGACCATGCACACGATCCTGTATGGAGTCTCTGGCGGTGAGTATAATCGTAGGCGTCTGATCTCCACCAGCCCGCAAATTTTTTAATAAATCAAAACCATTCATTTTTGGTAAAAGAACGTCCAATATAATCGCGTCATAGGATTCGTTTTGAGCCATATATAGACCCTCCGCGCCATCAAAGCAAATATCAACCGCATATGACTCTTCCCGTAGTCCCCGTTTTAAGCTCTGCGCTAACTTTTTTTCGTCCTCAACAATAAGTAGTCTCAAAATCCTTGGCCATCTCCCAAATAGTCTAATTCATCCCAAAAAAGTACACTTTCGCGATTATACTGCTTTCTTGCCCAATACCCAAATCACAATTTATTTACATATTCCATATAAGCTATACTGCTGTATAATGATGTAGAATAATTAATGGGTTTAAGGAGGATTTATGGGATCAATGGACAAAGGTAAAGATAAGGGCTCGACTAAAAAAGCGCCCAAACTTTCATTAAAAGAAAAACGCAAAGCCAAACAAGAAAAACGCAATAATAAGTAATTACCGGGATTATACATTAAGGAATCAAGGTAAAAAAACAGCGGGAATTCATTCCCGCTGTTTTTTTAGTACAATTCGATTTGAATAATTAAATATGCTGAATTTATTTAAATTTATTTAAATATCTCTACTGTGGGCAATTTTATTATTAATATACTTTATTAATGTCCATTGATGGCCATCATCAATACCTACAAAGCAAACGCCTACATCATATAATTGATCAGGGTTGACCAATTCCATACGCACGACACTTCCTAAGGCAACAATAGGTTTAGAGCCTGATATCAGGTCTGATTTATAGAAACCAGAATCAAATTTTTGCCAGCCCTTGATATCAATTTCAAGCTTGAGAATATCGCCGATTTGATATTTTTCCTTACTCTCGAACAATGCCCCGCCCGCGCTAATATTCTTAACCACTGAAGTCATGCGTTTAGCTTGATTCAAGTCTTTAAAGGAATACTTTTGACATTGCAATACATGCCTGGCTATTAAGCGTGTGTATTTACGCTTTTCGTGCTCATTGCCCATAATTATTTTCTACTCTCATAGGTTTAGAGCACATACTCATCCACTAACTTAATCAATTGATCAATTTCAGGCTTGGGTACTTGCCCCTTAGCTCCGACGCTTTTGCACTTAGCAGCTAATTCTTTAGTAATCATTGAAGAGAATACAAGGCAAGGGAATTTCTTTAGCTTGGGATTTGCTTTGATTTTACTGATCAAATGCAAACCATCCATTTTAGGCATTTCTATATCCGTGATTAACAAATGGAATGTGTCTGTGATATTACTATTGAGTTTAGCTGCTGCTTCTATAGCCAACCAGGCTTCCATTCCATTTTTATAAAGAATCGTTTGGTATCCAATTTTTTTAAGGTGATCAATAATCAAAGTAGAAATTAAACGGGAGTCCTCAGCAACAGCAATCACTTTATTTTGTCGATCTAGGGATGCACTCTTATTTAATTTCAAATCTGCTTCAGAAACAGCTTGAATATTTGTGTCTGGGTTGATCAAAAATGCTATTTTTTCGTAATCAAGAAGAAATAGAATATGTTCTTCAATTCTTACAACACCCACAGTGTATCCGCTAGCAGCATTAATTAAGCCAGAGGGCTCTTCTACTTGCTCCCAGGACAATCTGTGAATACGCGTTGCTTCGTTAACCAAGAACCCAACTTTAATTTTATTAAATTCAGCAATAATAATGCGGCTACTCTTTATATCGAATTCAGTCTTTATCTTTAAATGTAGAGCCAAATTCACAATGGGAATTATCTCACCCCTCAAATTAACGACACCTGCAACAGACAAATGAGAATCAGGCACAGGCACAATAGAAATATTGCCTTTAATAATTTCTCTTACTTTAGCCACGTTAATCCCATAAAATTCAGCACCAACTCTAAAGGCAACAATTTCGATCTCATTGGTCCCAGATTCAAGTAGGATTTTTGATTTTCTTTGGCTAAAGGATTTATTAATCATAAAAAATTATCTTCACTATTTCTTTCTAAGCTGCATAATTACTTTAATTATGTCATGACGGCTAATAACCCCAACCAGCCGATTCTCTTGAACAATAGGTACACGTCTTCGTTTGCTTTCTATAAAATAAGCACATATATCAATAATACTAGCTTGAATATCAAAGCTCACAGCATTGTGCGTCATACAAGATTCAACCAATACATCTTCTCCAATTTGATTATCAGACAATAGTTGGAGAGTATCATATTCTGACAAAACGCCAACAAGATTCATGTCTCCATCAATCACAGGCAAGCCCGATATGCGATTATCTGCTAGCAATTCGATTGCCTCATACAAAGGCGTGTCCTTTGTGACGGTGATAAGATCTTTGGTCATAATCTCGCTAATGGCTAACATATTATGATTCCGCTTCGCAGGATGTGCTTAAAACATTATCCATCACTTCGAGTAATGAATCGCCATTTATTGTCTTGATCGCATATCCATCAGCCTCGGCATCTCTAGCTTTTTTGGCATCCACTGCATGAATAGATCCTGTGATAACAATCACTTTGGGTGGATTTGGCAAAGATTTAATTTTTTCACAAACTTCAAAACCGTTTAATTGTGGTAATACGGTATCAACAATCACCAATATGGGCTGATATGTTTTTAGCTTTTCCAAGCCCTCTTCTCCACTAGAAGCCAATTCAATAGTGTAATTCCTTTTTTCCAATTGGTCTTTCATAACCACTTGATCTGTTGCGCTATCATCTATGATTAGAACTTTTTTGTTTGACATGCCCCCCCCCATTCCTTCGTTATTTATGTTTTGAAACAAACCGCTTCAATCGTCTTTAAGTTATATTAAATTTCTAATTTCTTCTAATATATTAGATACATCACTAGTCTTGACTGAATAACCATCGGCACCCGCTTGTCTGGCTTTGCTAGCATTCACAGCATCAACAGATCCTGTGACTACGATCACCTTAGGTATATTTTGACCGTCTTGTTCCTTAATTTTTTGACACACTTCAAATCCATTTAAGCCAGGCATTACTGTATCCACAATAACTAGATCTGGTTGCTGAGTTTTGGCCGTTTCCACACCCTCTTCGCCTGTCATTGCTGTCAATACTTGATAGCCTGATTTTTCCAATGCATCTTTGACCATAACCACAGCTAACTTGCTATCGTCTATTATCAATATTTTTTTGGCCATCTCATTTCCCAACTCTCTTTAAATTTGTTAAATGTTCTTAACGTTTCAATCATTAATCTAAGTGTTTAAGGCCTTTTTAACAGCCTCAATAACACGATCATCTTCAAAAGGCTTAACCACATAATCAAGTGCGCCTAATTGAATGGCTTTAAGCAGCGAATCTCGCTGATCTATGGCCGATAGCATAATAACCTTAGCCGCCTTATTAAACTGGAGGATATCTTCCAAAGCACCTAGCCCATCTCGATTAGGCATGACTATATCCATGGTCACTAGATCGGGCTTAAGTTCTTTATATTTTGCTAATGCCTGAACGCCATCAGCCGCCTCCCCAACAACTTCAAACCCATGTTGGGTTAGCACATTCTTAACTTTAAGCCTAAGAACTGGAGCGTCATCCACTATAAGTATTTTGTGTTTCATTGCTTCTCCTATTTGCCCTTTTTTATAGACAATAAATTTGTTTTAATTGTATTGATAATAACATCAAATTCTGCACCCTTTTCGATAAAGTCATTAGCGCCAGCTGCATGTAGTTTTTTTCGAATCGCGTCCCCACCATCACCCGAAAACATAATCACAGGCAAAGCTTGCAGCTTATCGTCTCGGCGTAACTTATGTAAGAATTCTTCGCCATCAATTTCTGGCATTTGGTAATCACAAATAATTAAATCAAATGACTTTTCGTATAACAAATAAAATGCTTCCCTGGCACTCTCAGCACCTTCGACCTCATAACCACCGGATTCAATCCAAGATTTTAATAATTCTCGGTTAATACCTGAATCGTCAATAACTAATATTTTGAAATGAGCACTCTCCGTCTCGGACATTCTAATCTCCCTACCTATTATTCTTAATTTTATTAGCTAATATTGCTTCACTACCTTCATGCGGAACTAAATACATATGGCAGTTCAATTTGTGCTTTGCGGTATTAAAGTGGCTTTCTATTAAGAGCACTTTGCTATCTTCAGTCATCGTTCCACCTAAAAATTCGGCAAAAAGGGAGCCTGAAAAATCTTGAGCAACCACTGGTGGCTCTGGCTTCATTTTAATAGCAAAATCTACACAAAACACATTCGAAATTGCACTTGCTAATATATTAGCCGTTTCCTGTATCGTACTAATCGTTATTTCATCAAAGTCTTTAGTTGTTCCATTTTCAAGGCCCAAAAACAAGTCAGTCATTATCAATGCGTCGCTCAACCCTACAAAGAAAAGAAACTTGAACGGCGCATCTCCAACCAATTCGATGAATGCGCCAACAGCCTCCTCATTCTGGACTGTCGCAGATTCCGTCACTTCAGCAATTTCTTTCAATGCAACCTCTTTAAGCTGAATGCTAGCACCCTGTTTAATCAACTTGGATAATACCTGAGACGATTTTTCTATGCTATGCTCAGCGACTAAACGCAATATTTTATTAAAGTTATCTTGATCATCATCCATATCATTTTCCTTTACACAACATTCACATCTAACTTGACATTAATAATCAATAGTTTTTTCACCAAATACGCGGCATTTAACCAATCCTGTTTCACAATCCATTTGAATAAAATAACCCTTTTCTCCACCAGTCCTATCAACAAGTATGGGTATTTTATACATATCCAGCAATTTGGATATGGCCAATTTATTTTCGGCTCCAATTTCATGAGAAATCATGGTTAATATTTTGGCTCCACCAAATATCTTCGCTTTCAATTTTGACGCCCGTATGCGGTATTTATCCTCAAAGGCTTTTAAATAGTCCTGCATGCCGGTATCTGCATACTTAGACCTATTCATAATAGGTCTACCATTTTGAATGGCAGAATCTGGCAAACTAATATGCAATAAGCCGCCAATTTTTTGCATGGGTTCATACAAGCAAATAGCTACGCATGAACCTAGAGTCGTCCTAATCACCGCAGGGCTTCGAGCAATTTTATAAGCTCCTACACCCACAACCACTACTTTATCTTGATCATCTATAGCGCTCATGCTTTTTTAAAAATAGCTCCAGCATCCAATATCAGGGCAATTTGTCCATCTCCCAGAATGGAAGCCCCACTCACGCCAATCACATGTTTGAAATATAAGGGCAATGACTTAATAACAATTTCTTCCTCGCCAATCAAGCGATCTACAACCAAACCCATTTTTCGCTCACCCTCTTGAATCACAACTACGGGTCGGGATTTTTTATCTAGCTTGTCACGCCCCTTAACTTCCAATACAGTTTCAAGATCCATTAAACTCAGGGCATGATCTCGTAAGGTAATCGTTTCATTGCCATCGACGGAATGAATCGCATCAATTTTGACATCAATGATTTCAGAAACCACTTCTAAAGGAAATGTATATACTTGCTCATCAACGACAACTAATAAACCCCTGATAATGGCTAATGTTAATGGAATTCGAATCAAAAATTTGGTGCCTTGCCCCTGTTCTGACTCAATGTCAATGGACCCTTTGAGTGAATTTATCATACGCTTAACAACATCCATGCCCACACCGCGGCCTGATAAACCTGTGACTTGTTCTGCCGTACTAAAACCCGGGCTAAAGATCAAATCATATATCTCCGCCTCGCTCATTTGTTCAGCGTCCTCTTTAGTGATTAAGCCTTTTTCTACGGACTTTTGAACAATTTTTTCAATATCAAGCCCTCGCCCATCATCAGAAATCTCAATGCAAATATTACTGCCTTGATGTGATGCGCCTAATGTGATGCCCCCTGACTCCGACTTACCAGCAGCTGCTCTATCCTCATTCGATTCAAGCCCATGTCCAATGGCATTACGAATCATATGCACTAAAGGATCTCCCAATTCATCAATGATTTTTTTGTCCAATTCTGTATCTTCACCATACATATTGAACGTCACATTTTTACCCAATTCCTTACTCGTGTCTCGCACAAGTCTCCTAAAACGTGTGAATAGGCCCTCAATAGGCGTCATGCGTATTTGCATAACACCGCTTTGAATATTACCCGATATTTTTTCCAATACATTGGTTGCTTCACTTAAATGACTTAATTTGGATTCAATTGCCTTGGATTCGGAGCGTGAATTTGTTTGATTTAGCTCATGCGATAAGTCATCAACCAATTGCGTGAAACGAGCGCGGGTAATCACCAATTCTCCGGCTAAATTAATTAGTGAATCTAATTTATGCGTATCTATACGCATGGTAGTTACCTCAATAGATTGGGGTACTCGATTCGCATGATCGTCTTTCGTCACTTTCGAATCAACCTCCTGCACATTTGGTTGAATCGGATCATTCACAACCATCTTCTCCTCTGTTTCCGAAGGCTTAGCTATATTTTCCTCTTTAACGGAATCAACTTGTACTTCAGAAACGCTTAAAAGCGCTTCAACATCTGCGAGGCTTTGTTTGGTGCAAAAAATATATTGGACATTAAGTTCGTCTCGGAGAGCATCATCAATTTCATTATCTGCGACACTCGCCTTAATCAATACACCCGCTTTTTTCAAACGCTCAGCAACCACAATGGCTTTTAGGCTCTTTGACTGGCATGGGGCAGAAAGTGTGACTTGAATGTAATAACAAGTCAAAGATTCGTCAAAACAACTGTGCAGAGAATTTGATTCTTCCTCATTGAGATTAGCTAAATCTATGTCCTGAGGCTTTTGTGTTTGCATCACTCGATCCGTCTTGGTTTTAGAACATCCAGCCAAGCCTTGAACATGGTCAATAATAGCCTTGGTATCCAAAGCCTGCGTTTGACCTTCGCGCATAGCGTCAAGAGCAATGCTAACCCAATCAATGAATTTAAACATCACCGCAACCGTTGGTTCATCAGGCGCTTGTTTGCTTTCTCTGAGACGAGAAAATAAATCCTCCATTTGATGTGCGACAACCTCTATATCTGGACGTTGCACAATCCCAGCAGAGCCCTTAATGGTATGTGCTATACGAAAAAGTTCGTCCAAATAGTCTGACTCAAATTCTTTCTTTTCTATAGCCATCAAAATATCATTGAATCGGTTAACATGGCTATCTGTATCTTCAAGAAATATAGCTAAATATTTGGCATTATTATCTTTTTCTTGGGGGGTCATATTACTAACATCAATTTCTTTATTTGCTATTACTACAGCTTCTGCTATTTTGTTCAAGCTGGAATCAATATCAACATCATCGTTGCCAACTTTGCGCAAATGGCTTAATAGCCCAGCAATAGTGTCAAGGGTATTAAAGAAAATATCAATAACTTCAAAAGTGAATTCAAGATCATCCTCTTGATTGCGAATTCGAGAAAGGATTGTCTCCAACTCATGCGTGAGTCGACTAATGTTATTTAGGCCCATAAAGGATGCTGTACCCTTAATTGTATGGGCTATTCTAAACATAGCATTAATCACATCTGATGGAATTGTTTGGCCGTCTTTAATTAAGGTTTCGCATTGAAGCAAGTTCTCATTGAGAGTATCAATATTATTCTCACTCTCAGAAATAAACTCTACCATTATGGCTATTCTTTGTTCTTCGGACATTTCAAACGAATCAGACATAAGAACCCTTCATCACAAACCACAAACCTGCATAATCGATGCTGACATTGCATCAATATCAACTTGCGTATTGACACAACCAGCTTCATGTGCTGATTTTGGCATGCCATAAATAACGCTGCTTTTTTCATCTTGCCCTAGGATATAAGCCCCCGCAGCGTACATTTTACACAAACCCTCAGTGCCATCACTGCCCATACCAGTCAATATAACGCCCAAAGCTTTGTTCGCTACTTGCTCAGCCACAGATGTGAACAATACATCACATGAGGGCGCAAACCCCGACACTTTCTCAATACCTTTTAAGCGAATAAAGTATGCCCCAGATTTTTTTTGGACATGCATTTGAATTTTTCCAGGAGCAAAATAACATACGCCACGTTTCAATTGATCTCCGTCCGTAGCCAATTGAACCGAAAACTTGTACTGAGTATCCAAGCGTTTAACATAGGCTTCGACAAAATTCTCAGGCATATGCTGAACCCACACAATAGGCGGAAAGTCCATGGGTAATCTCGATAATATTTTATTGGCGGCACGCACGCCACCAGTGGAAGACCCCACAGCAATGACATCCACATCTCTAGTTAGTAGCCTGGTTTTACCTAACCTCTTCGTATTACCCACATTTCCAAAATCACCAAAGACTCGTGATCTTTTTTTATGAATAAGCAATTCTATTTTGGGAATGAGGTTGTCACTTATTTCTTCAATGCGCTTAGATTCTGTCGTTGGCTTTAGGATAAAATCAACTGCTCCATATTCCAAAGTCTTTACTGTGATGGTGGCTCCTTCGCGGGTATACGCAGAAAACATAATCACTGGAAGCGGAAACTTGAGCATAACTTTCTTCAAAGTCTCAAGCCCGCCCATCACCGGCATAATGAGGTCTAATACCATTAAATCGGGTTTATACTTGACTACTGCGGACACGGCATCTAGCCCATCTTTGGCTGCATAAACCACATCAATTGTCCCGCGACTTTCTAAAGTATCCTTCAATACCTCTCTCATAAGAGCCGAATCATCAACAATCATCACACGAATTTTTTTTAGCATTTTTGATATATCCCTGATGAGACAAATTTAAATCCGTTTGTATGGCCATGGATATTCTCGGATAGACCAATAAACAAATAACCACCTAGCTTTAAAGCTGCGCGAATGGCTTGAATACATTTTTGCGTAGATGTTTCATCAAAATAAAAAAGCACATTTCTCAAAAAAATAATATCCATGGATTCGGTTTTATGTACATTCATCAGATTGTGCTGAAAAAAAGTGATATAGTTTTTTATGCGTTGTGCAATTTGGTAGTTATAACCCGTTTTCTTCTCATTTGGAATTTTGGTAAAGTACTTAGCGCGCAAACTATCCGTCGTAGAGCCCATTTTATCTTCCCGGTACAAACCTACTTTGGCCTGCTCTAGAATAAGCGTATTAATATCCGAAGCAAGTATTTCATACTTAAACTTTGGCTGATTTTTAAAGTATTCAATTAGCGCAATGGCTAAGGAATAGGGTTCTTCTCCTGTAGAACAGGCTGCCGACCAAATACGCAATGTTTCAATATCTGCATTTATTAAATCAGGCAATATATTCTCGTATAAATAATTAAATTGTTTGGTATGCCTAAAGAAAAATGTCTCATTCGTGGTGATGGCATTCACAAAGGTCTCTAATTCATTATCTTTGGGGTTGCTCAATAGGCTAATGTATTCAGAAAGCTTACTCAGGTTCAATTGTTTAATTCGTTTACTAAGCCGAGAAACGATCAAGGATTTTTTGGTAGATTTTAAATAGACGCCTGACTTAGCATACATAAGATCTTTGACCTGCAAATATTCGGATTCGGATATATTTATCATGCGTTCGACTTATCTATATCGGCAATGATTTCTTGATGAATTTTGTCCAATTGTAATATTGTGATCATGCGCCCTTCGAGTCTACCTAGGCCTTTGATGCACTCTCTAGCAATATTGGATTTAACCGTTGGAGGGGGGTCAATTTCTGATTCGTTTAAATTAATGTGGTCAAGAATCTCATCAACCACAAAGCCAATAGCACCCGAGTCAACCGCAGTAACAATCACCCGAGTCTGCTTGTTAAACACACGTGCATTTAAGCCCAATTTCTTGCGTAAATCAAAAATAGATAACATTTGACCACGTAAGTTGACCACGCCCAAGCAAAACTCAGGCATTTGAGGCAAGTTCGTGATTTGTTCCAAACGAATCACTTCCTTCATATCCGCAATATCAAAAGCATACTCTTCATCGGCGAGCTTAAAACAAACCAGCCTATGTCCGGCATGTTTCAATTCATTCATTGTTTGTTCTTTATCTTCCACCATAATAATATTATCGCGCTACCAAGCTCAGCCTATTCTTAATTCATCTTCGGACATAGATGAGGATCTATTTTTGGGAGCAGTATTACCGTTTGTATTTATATGGGCGGGTTTGCTAGGCTTTGCTGATGGCGCTACAAGCGGTACGGCTTCCCGTCCGCTAATAATGAATTTATTAACAACGGCTTGTAATTCAAGCGCCTGCGCTTTCATTTGATCAGCAGCCGAAGCAATGTCTTCAGCTTGTGAAGCGGTTTCTTGAGTCACAGCAGAATTTTCTTCAACGGTGGAAGCCTGCTCTTGTGTTCCAGCTGTGATATTCTGCATTTCTGAAGCGACCCTAGAAATGTCCTTAATCATGCCCTCCAAGTCTTCACCGGCTTTTTTGGACAAAGTCACACCGTTGAGGACTTCATTGGTACTATCAGCAATAAAACCCTTAATTTCAGTCGCAGATTGAGCGCTTTTTTCGGCTAGTTTCCTAACCTCATCAGCCACTACAGCAAAGCCTTTGCCATGCTCACCAGCACGCGCGGCCTCAATCGCCGCATTTAAGGCCAATAAATTGGTTTGATCTGCAATATCTGTAATAAGTTCAATCGTCTCGGTAATGCGCTTAGAGCTCTTTTCTATTGAATTCATGGATGATTCTGTTTTTTTCATACTCTCACTAGTGACTTGGGCATTAGTCGCCGCACTTTGAGCTAATTCATTAGCTGACATGGACAAAGTTGCATTCATTTGAATCGAAGAAGAGAATTCTTCAAAGCTAACTGATTGTTGTTGCGCGCCATCTGACACGCCTCGCACACCATCACTCACTTGATCAATTAATAAATTCACATTCTTCGTCGATTCAGTCACCTGAATAATAGATTGCTCTATTTTTTGGATAAACGTATTGAACCACATAGCCAATTGGCCGGTTTCATCCTTGCTTGTCACGACAATGCGCTTAGTCAAATCACCCTCACCTTCAGCTATATTTTTGAGAGCATCAACAACATCCTTAATGCTTCTACTAATATTACGACCAACTAAGAAATTAGAAACGAAAGCGATAAGGATGGTGCTAAGAATGCCGACGATAATGACAAGTATGGCTGAAGAAGCCGCGTTCTCAGCCTTAGATTTGCGTTCAATCATCAATGTCGATTCAATATCAATAAAGTCAGCAATTTGACTTCGGAATTTGTCAAAATACTTTTTACCCCTAGCTTCGCCAACAATGTCGCGCATGTCATCCATAGTCTTTGACTCACCAATGGTCTCGCGCAATCGAATATAGGGTCTGGCAACTTGTTTCTGCCAAAGGGTTATCGTTTCTCTGGCTTCCTCCAATAACTTAACTTGAATTGGATCATCAGCTATTGTCTTTTGTAATTCATCAATTGCTTTTTGAAATCTCTCATCACCCGCATAATAAGGGTCCAAAAAATCTATATTTCCGGCTAATAAGTAACCGCGCATACCCGTTTCCATATCAACGGCTAATTCCTTAATCTCCCTGGCGGCCAAAGTAACTTCATAGATATGCTCTATCGATTTTTCACCCAAACCCTCCAAAGCTCCAGATCCAGCAGCTTTAAGCTCTAGCATCAAAACTTCTTCTCTTTCAATAAATGTCTGAATCAATTGCCTAAATTTATCAAAGTATTCTTTACCTTCCTTCTTTTGGACAAGTAACCCTATATCATTCATACTTTTTCCACGCCCGATTTGACGACGAAGCTCAATAACCGGATCAGTTACATCTAGATGCCATGCATCAATATTCATTTTCATCTTGTTCAATGCATTCACTTGGGCTGGGTTATCAGACACTTCTTTCTTCAAGGTAATAATTAAGTGTTCAAAATTAGAACGTCCTTTAGTAAAAGGTTCCAAAAAGGTCTCTTCACCCGCAAGTAAATACCCCCGCATACCCGTTTCCTGATCAATGGCCGATATCAATAACTCATCCGCATCACGCATAACGACTTGCGTACGCGCAACCGATTGATTGGTTTTTAATAAATTATTCACACTACGCACACAAGTCACGCCAATGATCGTAATTATTAATAGTGGAATAGCGCCAGCAGCAACTATCTTTAATTGTATTGACCAATTCTTAATCATTATTTTCTCCCCATTTGTATCAGCATTATTTCAATCTTAGGAGACAACTCCCTATAAGACGTCTAATATCTCAAACTAAACATTACTTCTTAAAATATTTGAACCAAAAAATCTACAAAACAAAATGATTAGTTAACTTTATATAATTATGGTGATTCTTGTTAAATATTGTACTGTAAGATATAAGTTTATGCAAGCTTTTGATTAATCTTGATTAAAACTAAAAGGGACAATGTCCTATTTATTGAATAAATAGAACGCTGTCCCCTTTAAGATAGATATTGTTCAGTGTCAGTCACTCTTGAGCGCTTAGCTTATTTATGCATGTATTTCTTCATCATTTCAATGAGTTTGGCTCCATGCAGAGGCTTCAGCATATAATCACTGCAGCCTAATGCCATAGCCTCCTCAACCCTATCATTCATCGCCGTAACCACAATAATTGGCACCTGCTCCTTAATAGATAATGCGCGCTGATATTCAGCAATGAGTTTTAATAGTTTAATTCCATCCATTTTGGGCATAGAAATATCTAATAAAATTATGTCATAGGGATCTTTTTCAAGAGAGCGCATATAGCGCACAAAACCCTCATGGCCATTAGTCGCCATATCGCACATAGCCAATCCAGTCAGTAATTCCAATATAAGCTCCCTACCAAACTCTTCGTCTTCTACAACCAAAACTTTAAACATATCTAATAACCCTCAAAAAGCTAAACTACCCCTATCAAATAAATGTAAGCATAATTATATAATCATTTATTAACAATATCAACTATTATTATGTATCCACACTTATACCCAACACCCCACCTCCCAACCCCAAAACAACGTCATTGCGAGCGTATTGGTTAAATAATGTTGGTTTTGTGTTGGTAAATTTATTGTAATTCTTTTTTATACTTAGTGTTACAACAACTATACATTCTCTTACATGAAGTGGTTCTTATAAGGAAATATACAATGTTAAAAAAAACGGTCTCCAAGGTGTAAATATTGTGATTATCGATTCATTCAAAAACATGGTAAATCTTCTGAAAATAAACAAAGATACTGGTGTAAATCATGTAAAAAAACCTTTATTTGGAAAAAACCTTATGTTAAATATTGCAATGAAAAGCATTGGTTTAAACTCTGGATCTATGACGGATATACCATGGAAGACTTATCAAAGATCTCAGGCTACAGTGCTTCTAAAATTAAACGCCTTATCTATCATTGGCTTAGTAAAGAATCTATTGATAGCAGCGTTTCGCTTAATCAAATTAAGTACCTTGTTTATGATGCAACCTACTTCCATAAAGACGGTTGTTTTGCAATTGTCTTTGATCCAGTTAAACAACAAATTATTAAAACCTTATATTGCCATAGAGAAGGTCACAACCAAGTCATTGCATGGTTTGGAATCCTTAAGGAAAATGGCCTTAATCCGCTCTATATCAGCATGGACGGAGAGCAAGGTGTCATGAGAGCTTTTAAGAGCATATGGCCACAAGTGCGCATACAAAGATGCTTATTCCACGTCCAACACGAAGGCTGTAGATGGCTTAGGCGCAATCCCGATACAGAGGCTGCCAAAACTCTTAAGAAGCTTCTTATAAAGTTAACAAATATCACATCTGTCAAAGAACAAAAACAATTTACCAATCACTTCAAATTCTGGAAGAAAAAACACCAGGAATTTGTAAAATCTCTACCTCAAAACATTACAGCTAATGTTGACATACATAAAACCATTACGTTAATCACCAGAGCTTTGCCCGATATGTT